>JBDTOF010000311.1:0-32385 GCA_039933375.1 Chloroflexota bacterium | reverse complement strand
TACAGCCGCCGATCCTCGTACAGCCAGTGCTCCGTCCAGATCCGGCGGTAGCCCTTGATCCGGGACAGGAGTACGAGGTCATGGTTCCGGCCGGCAATCTCGAGCGGATCGAACTGCAGCGATCCAAGCCGATCCATCACTCGGAGGACGCTCTCGGGTTCGGCCCGGAGGGACCGCGGCGGCGCCAGGAGATGGCGCAGGACCATGAACCGTCGCGCGACGGCGCGGCTCAGCGGTGGTCGAGGAGCGAGCATCGAGCGATGGTAGTCGGCCCTCAGGCCGTGGCCGACGCCAGTGCCTCGCGCAGTCGGTTCACGAACGCGGCCTGGGATGGATTGGCTCGCCGCTGTGCTTCGCGGACCGAAAACCATGCGACGCGATCGACTTCGGGGAACGTCCGCAGCTCCCGGGTCCGCGGTGGCCAGTGCATCTGAAAGGTGTTCGAGGATGCCGTCGCCGGATCCAGCGTTCCCTCCACGGCCCAGCCATGGACGATTTTGCCGCTGGCCTGGGTGACGGTACCGAGCGAGATCGGCTCGCGCGCTGTGTCACTGGCGACGCTCGCCAGGGAGTGTCCGGTCTCCTCCTCGAATTCCCGTGTCGCGGTCGCGAGCAGTGTGTCGCCCTCGCTCACTTCTCCCTTGGGGATCGTCCAGTGTCCGACGTCCCGGCGAGTGAAGTAAGGACCTCCGGGGTGAGCCAGCAATACCTCGAGCTGATCGTCCCTGATGCGGTACAACAGGATTCCGGCGCTGATCTGGCGACTCATCTGGACATCCTCGCATAGCCGCAGATCCGGGGCGGACCGGTCGCCGAACCTCGCGCTCGAGCGCCGAGCAATGCCTCCAACGCAAACCCCTGCCTGATCCGCGACAATGCCGCCTCACTCCCGCTCCCGCCGGCTGCGTGGGCCGCTTCAACCTTGATCCGACGCCGATCCGCCCATCGACGCCGATCCAGCCAATTCCAGGAGATCCGCCTTGACCCGCCTGACTCAGCTCGCCATCGCCAAGCGGAGCGTGACCCTGCTCCTCGCCCTCGGCCTCTTCGGCGCCGGGATCTTCTCCTGGGGGCAGCTCCGCCAGGAACTCGTGCCGGACGTCGAATTCCCGATCCTGTCGATCGTCGCGACCTACCCAGGTGCCGGAACGAGCGATGTCACGGACCAGGTCACGAAGCCAATCGAGCGAGCCATCTCGAGCGTGCCCGGCCTTGAGGCACTGAATTCGACGTCGACCAACAGCCTGACCTTCGTGGTGGCCCAGTTCAAGTTCGGAACAGACATCAAGGAGACCAAGGCGACCATCCAGGCCAACCTCGACGCTCTGGGCCTGCCTGCTGGCGTCAACCCCAAGGTCATCATCCAGGACATCAACGCTCAGGCGGTCATCGTCGCTTCGGTACGTGGAGTCGGCTCGACCAGTCTTGATGATGCCGCGAACATCGCCCGCACCGAGCTGGTTCCGGAGCTCGTTGGCGTCTCAGGGGTATCCGCAGTCAGCGTGACCGGCGGCACCGAATCGCGAGTGAAGATCCTGCTCGATCCGACCAAACTGGCCGCAGCGGGGATATCACTCCAGCAGATCAAGGGCGTCCTGCAGGCCAATGACCTGACCATCCCGAGCGGGTCACTCAACGTCGACGGCGGGCAGGTCTCAGTCTCCGCGATCCATCAGTTCGGGTCCGTGGACGAACTCCGATCACTGATCGTCGGCGTGAAATCTGCGGCGTCGGGCCCCATCGATCCTGCGAACCCCACCGCGGCCGCGCCCCCGACCCCGATCCGGCTCGGCGATCTGGGGACCATCGACACGATCCAGGTGAGTCCGACCGGCTACTCGCGGACCAACGGCGTGCCGTCGATCACGCTGTCGGTCACGAAGGCGTCCGGCGGAAACACCGTCCAGGTCGCCGATGACGTTCAGGCACGGATCGACGAGCTCAAGACCGAATACGCCGGGCGGCTTGAGATGAGCACGCTCATCGACACCTCCGACTTCATAAAGGAATCGCGCGACGGCCTGGTCAAGGAAGGCGGACTCGGGTCGGCCTTCGCCGTCCTCGTGATCTTCCTCTTCCTGCTGAACATCCGATCCACACTCGTGGCCGCGGTCAGCATTCCGCTGTCCCTCGTCACCGCGCTGGCGCTGATGCTCGTCTCCGGCATCTCGATCAACATCATGACCCTGGGTGGCCTGGCGGTTGCCATCGGCCGGGTGGTCGATGATGCGATCGTCGTCCTCGAGAACATCTACCGGCACCGCGGGCGCGGTGATTCCATGAAGGACGCCGTCCTCAACGGGACGCGCGAGGTCGCCAGCGCCATCACCAGTTCAACGCTCACGACTGTGGCCGTCTTCCTGCCGCTCGGCTTCGTGGGTGGCCTCATCAGCCAGTTCTTCCTGCCCTTTGCGCTGACCGTCACGTTCGCCCTGATCGCCTCGCTGATCGTCTCGCTGACCGTGGTTCCGGTCCTCGCGATCTTCCTGTTGCGGACGGTCAGGATCAAAGTCGGGCCGGACGGCGAGCTGCCGCCGACGATCTGGCAGCGGCTGTACGTACCGTCCCTCGAGCTCGCCCTGAAGAACCGGATCACGCGTTGGGGGACCCTCGGCATCGCCGCCGTGCTGTTCGTCCTCACCAGTGGCCTCGTCGCGGGGCTGCCGACACAGTTCATCAACTCCGGGTCGGAAAAGATCGCCTACGTGACGGTCATCCCGCCCGCCGGCACCTCGACGGCCGAGGTAATCGCACGAGCCGAGAAGGTCGAGGCAGTCCTCAAGGCCGATTCGCAGGTTGCACTGGCCCTCACTACGGTCCCGGGAGACGACGACACGGGATTCCAGACACTTGCCGCCACGCAATCCGGGCGGCCCAAGAACAGCGCCCGGATCTTCGTGCGCTTTAACCCCGAGACCGACCTCAAGGCCGAGGTAGACGTCGTCAAGGCGAACCTGGCCTCACTGGCGACTGATGGCTTCTCGATCACTGCCGAGGAGACCAGTGGGTTCGGCGGAAACTCGCTCAGCGTGGTCATCACCGGCAGCAATGCCGACAAGCTGGTGTCGGCCAACGACGCTGTGTTCGGAGTCCTCGCGGGTATTCCGGAGCTCAACAACGTCGTCAGCGACCTCGTCCGCTCGTCACCGGAGATCCAGGTTCGCGTTGACCCAAACAAGGCGATCGGCCTCGGGACCACGACGGCGCAGGTCGCCGGTGACCTCCGGAACATCATCGTTGGCGGCCCGGCAGGTCGGATCGTGGTCGATGGCCAGCCGATCCAGGTGGACATGCAGATGGCCATCGCGGGCCTGTCGTCGCTCGACGCCCTGAAGGCCGTCCCGGTCGGGACTGTGCGGCAGGCACCGCTCGGCACAATCGCCGACGTCGTCCAGGTCGATGCCCAGGCCCGAGTCACCCGGGTCGATGGGGCAACCGCGGCCACCGTCTCGGGCACCATCCGTGGGACCGACCAGGGGGCTGTCGCGAAGCTCGTGGATAGCAGGCTCGCCGAGCTCCGCGCGGCTGGCCAGCTCGACGGCGTCGACGTCAGCGTCGGCGGTGTGACAGCCCAGCAGTCCGAGGCGTTCGGTGGGCTCTTTGCCGCCATGGCGGTCGCGATCCTGCTCGTCTACATCGTAATGGTGCTGGTTTTCAACTCGCTGGTGGACCCGCTGGTCATCATGTTCAGCCTGCCGCTCGCCACGATCGGCGCATTCCCGGCGCTGGCAATCACCGGTCGCCCGATCGGGATCAGCGCGCTCATCGGCTTCCTGATGCTGATTGGAATCGTGGTCACCAACGCGATCGTCCTGCTCGACCTCGTGGAACAACTCCGCCACAAGGGAATGTCCACGCACGATGCTCTGGTCCAGGCCGGGAGAACTCGCGTGCGGCCGATCCTTATGACCGCCGTCGCCACGATCATGGCCCTCTTCCCGCTGGCACTCGGGCTCAACCAGGGGTCGATCATCGCCGCGGAACTGGGCACTGTCGTCATCGGCGGGCTTCTGTCCTCGACGGTCCTCACGCTGATCGTGGTCCCGGTCGTCTACTCACTGGTGAGCGACGCGAAGGGCATCGTCCGGCGTCGGTTCGGTTCGGGCGAGGAGCACCCGGAAATCCCGGACGAGTTCGCCATTAGCTGAACCAGGGTCAACGGTCGGGACGCCTGACCCGGACCCGATGCCCTAAAAGAAGACCGAGCACCAGGGCGGCGTGGCCGTCCGGAACAGAGCGTCTGCCTCCCGGAGCGCCCCTTCGCGGCCCTCGTCGGCGCCTTCGGCGAGCGAGGCATGGATCAGGCTCGTCCCGCCGAGATAGGCCGCACCAAGGGCTCCAGCGTGAATGGTCAGATCCGGGCTCCGCTTCGTCAGGACGCAGGTCGCGCCGCCCGGGCCGACGTCGAGGGCGACCCGCGTCCGGCTCTCACGGTCGGCCCCGGCATTCTCGAACGTCTCGATCACCAGGTTGCCGGCGCGTTCGTATGTCCTGGCCGCGAGCGCTCGGGGCATATCCAGCAAATTGACCCACATACTGTCGGCCAGTTCGGTCAGGGACGCCGCCCGGGCGTTTGTCAACAGCCAGGGAAGTCGTTCGGATACGCGACGCTCGGGGGCCTTGATTGTCCCGACCATATCGGTGTTGATGAGGAACGCCCAGAGCTGGTCGTAGCCGTCGTCGGTGAGCGTGCAGAGCTCGTCGACCGTCAGGATTCCCCGTGGCTGCATGCGCTCCCACTTCGACTCGGTGTGGTAGCGGACGAATCCGTCAACCGTCCCCGCATCGTCACGATGGAGGGCCACGAACCCCTTCCAGCCGTCGCCCCAGAGGGTCGGGCGGAGCCCGAGTTCGCGATCCCACATGTCATCGCGGCGGGCGATGTCGCCGACCTGGAGCAGCCGCGCCGCCCGGTGGACGGCAATCATGCTGTCGCGGACGGCGGGGGACGGCCGAACGATTTCGACCGACCCGGATCCTTGCCGTCGTACCTGCGTCTCACGGGTCTCGATCGTCCAGGCCGCCATCTGGCAGCCAGGTCCGTAGCCGAAGCGACCGTAGATCGGGTACTCGGCGGAGTAGAGGAGGGCCATCACCTCGCCGCGCTCGCGGGCTGCGTCGTGCTCGGCCGTCATCATCTGGCGGAGGATTCCCTGGCGGCGATGTGTCGCCCGTACGGCAACGGCGGCCACGGCCGAAGCCGGCAGCTGGGTGTTCCCGGGAATTGTCAGTTCAGTGGCCCACGATCGGGTCGTGCCGACCACGGCCGATCCATCGATCGCCGCCCAGGCCCGTCGGAGATCCCAGAACGTCTGGACATCCGCTGCGATCGCCTCGGTATCGTTTCGACTGAGGAACGCCGTCCCGAGCACATCGAGCCAGGCCGGCAGCTCCGGAGGGGTGACCGTTCGAACAACAATGCCCACGAGCAGAAACGGTAGCAGGAAGGCGGCTGCCGGCCAAACGGCGCCCGGATGGACCTCCTCGGACCGGGTCGTTGACGCTTCGCGTGTTAATCCCGATAATCTGACTCGGGATTAGATCGCGGGGTCGAATCGGCGCCGCGCCCGTCCCGGACCGACGTAACCCGGTGCCACCGGAGACCTGATGACAACCACCCGCGAAGCCGTTGCCGACCGCCGCGACCAGTACGCCTTCCACGACGACATCGTCTACCTCAAGCAGACGAAGCGGGGCGTCACCCGCGAGACGGTTGAGGAGATCAGCGGGTTCAAGAACGAGCCGGACTGGATGCTCCAGTACCGCCTGCGCGCATTCGAGCACTTCCTCAAGCGACCGATGCCGGTCTGGACCGATGGGCTCGACAAGATCGACTTCGACAAGATCGTCTACTACCGCAAGCCGTCCGAGCGCGAAGAGAAGTCCTGGGACGACGTCCCCGAGCAGATCAAGGCGACCTTCGAGAAGCTCGGCATCCCCGAGGCGGAGCGCAAGTTCCTCGCCGGCGTCGGCGCGCAGTACGACTCCGAAGTCGTCTACCACTCCGTCAAGGAAGAGCTGACCAAGCTCGGCGTCGTCTTCATGGGCACGGACCAGGGCCTGATCGAGTATCCGGAGATCTTCCGCAAGTACTTCGGGACGATCGTGCCGGCCGAGGACAACAAGTTCTCCGCCCTCAACGCGGCGGTCTGGTCCGGTGGCTCGTTCGTCTACGTCCCCAAGGGCGTCGAGGTGCCACTCCCGCTCCAGGCGTACTTCCGGATCAACGGGGAGAACACCGGCCAGTTCGAGCGGACCCTGATCGTGGTTGATGAGGGTGCCAAGGTCCACTACATCGAGGGCTGCACCGCCCCGATCTACGCCACCGACTCGCTCCACGTGGCGGTCGTCGAGGTCGTCGCGCTCAAGGATTCGAAGGTTCGCTACACCACCATCCAGAACTGGTCGAACGACGTCTACAACCTCGTCACCAAGCGCGCCCACGCTCATGAGCGGGCAACGGTCGAGTGGATCGATGCCAACACCGGCTCGCGCAAGACCGTCAAGTACCCGAGCATCTACCTTCGCGGCGAGGGTTCCAGCGCGGACATCATCTCGGTCGCCGTGGCCGGCAAGGGCCAGCACCAGGACACCGGCGCCAAGGCGATCCACCTCGCCCCGAACACGACCTCGCGGATCGTCTCCAAGTCGGTTTCAAAGGACGGCGGCCGCGCGACCTATCGAGGCCATCTCAAGGTCGCGCCCGGCGCGACCGGTGTGGTGGCCTCCGTTCGATGCGACGCGCTCATGCTCGACGACGAGAGCCGGAGCGACACGTACCCGTACATCGATATCCAGGAAGACGACACGACGATGACCCACGAGGCCACCGTCGGGAAGATCAGCGCGGACCAGATCTTCTACCTGATGAGCCGTGGCCTGACCGAGAACGAGGCCCAGAACCTCGTGATCCAGGGGTTCCTGGAGGTCTTCACCAAGGAACTGCCGATGGAGTACGCCATCGAGTTCAACCGTCTCGTGAAGCTCGAGATGGAGGGTTCGCTCGGGTGACGTCGCCGATCACCCTGGTGGACGAGGACGGGCTGGTCCCGACTGCACCTCTGGCAAAGCCCGCCCGGACGCCGCGCCGATCCCCGGCTGACCTGCCGTTCTCGTTCGCGACGGCTGAGCTCATCGATTCGATCGTCGATGCGCGGCAGGATCCCGAGTGGCTCAAGGCCGACCGCCTCGAGGCGCTGGCGGCGTGGAATGCTCTGCCGGTCGAATCGAACCAGCTCTACACGCCGTACGTCGATCTGCGCGCTGCCGACCTGTTCGAAGTCCAGCCCTATCTCGACGATGCCCCGGCCGGGCTCGGCGACGACCTCGACGGGCTGTCGCTACCGGCCGGCGTGTATCTGGAGACCTTCTCCGCGTGGCAGGACCGCGATCCTGCGGGCTTCCGTACGGCGATGGAAGGCGGTGCGTCCCTTCCCTCGGACGACAAGCTCGCCATGCTCGCCCGCGGCTTCTGGAGCCATGGCCGGCATCTCGAGGTCGCTGCTGGGACCGTGGTCCGCGAGCCCATTGTGATCCGCTGGCGCTCCGCGGCGCCAGGCCGTGCGCTCGTGACGCGCACGATCGTGACGCTGGGCGAAGGGGCCTCCGCGTCGGTCGTGGAGGAGCAGCTCCCGAATGGCGCCGACGTCGACTGCTCCGAGGGCCAGGTCGTGCCCCAGGGGTTCTTCCACGGGACCACCGAGGTCAGCCTGGCCGCGGAGTCGCGACTCTCGTTCGCATCCGTCCAGGAGTTCGGTGCCCGCCAGATCGTGTTCCAGCACCGCTACGCGAGGATCGGCGAAGCCGCTTCGCTCCATTGGGCGATGGCCCAGGTCGGTGGCAGGCTTGTGCGGTCACGCGTCGACAACCGTCTGGAGGGGGATCGCAGCTCGGTCGAGCAGGTCGAGATCGTCTTCGGGACCGAAGACCAGCTGTTCGATCTGACCAGCTACACCCGACATATCGGCCGCGACACGACCGGCAACCTGCTCTCGAAGGGTGCCCTGATGGACCGCGCCCGTTCATACATGAAGGGCCTGATCACGATCGACAGGTCGGCCGTCGGAACGGACTCGTATCTCGGCGAATTCGGGATGAACCTCGCGAAGGCAACCCGGGCGGTCGCCATTCCGTCGCTCGAGATCGACCAGCCGGACTGCCGCCGGGCGATGCACTCCTCGTCCGTCGGACCGATCGACCAGGCGCAGCTGTTCTACCTCGAGTCACGTGGCATCTCGCCGGATGACGCCCGCAAGTTCATCGTCCTGGGCTTCCTCGAGCCGGTCGTGGCCCGGGTCCCGCTCGAGGCGACGCAGGAGCGCCTGCGCGAGCTTCTCGACGAGAAATGGGCCGCCGGTCGCGCGGCCGATCCATCCGGTGCCACCGGCGCCGCTGCCTGAGCGCGGCACATCGTGCGGCGCATCGACCTTCTCGCGCTCTCGGATCTTCCCGACGGAACCATGCAGATGGCGTGGGTTGACGGCACCGAGCAGGTCATCGTGGTCAATACCCGCGGGGTCGTCCGGGCCTTCCAGGGAATCTGTACCCACGAGTATTTCGAGCTGGACAAGGGGTTCCTCACCGGTGGCGGCAGCCCCGGCGCGGATGGTGAGCCGGTGGGCACCCTGACCTGCGCCCTGCACCTGTCCCGGTTCGATCTCGCCGACGGCGAGGCGCTGGACCCGCCGGCCGAACTGCCGCTCGCGGTCTACGAGGTCGTCATCGAGGACGGGCGAGTCCTGATCGAGATTCCCGACGGCCCACTCCCGGTCAACGAGTAAGGGAGCCGGCGCCCGGCGGGCACCCGCTCAACGGAGCCGCAGCTCAGCGCGGGAGTTCCATCCCGAGGCCCTGGGCCTCGGCGGATTTCAGGATCGCATCGGAAAAGACCACGTCGGACAGGCCGACCCCGAGGTGCGTGATGACGACGCGACCCGCGGGCCGTGGTGTCCCCGCAAGGATCGCCTCGCCAAGCGTGGCGTCGGGATCCGGATACCCGTCGAAATTGCCGGCGTCGCGGTTGGCGAGGTACTGCCCGCGCTCGTCGACGATGAACAGTGCCGCCTGCTCGGCGACTTCGGCCGCGCAGTAGGTCGCATAGTCGATCGGGATGATGGTGGCGCCCGCCGCGAGCCATGCGTTCGTCATCTGCTGGCGATCCTCGGGCGGTCCGAACGCGGCGGCCGTCAGTACGACATCAGCGCCCTCGATGGCATCCCGGGCGGACTGCTCGACCACCACGCTGCCGATGCCGACCGTGGCCCGAGCCTCCTCCGCGAGGGCATTCGACCGACGCGGGTCCGGATCGAAGAGATGCAGCTCGACGCCCGACACGGTGTGGCCGAGGACGGGCAGATGGGACCGTCCCTGCACGCCGGCGCCGATCAATGCCGCGCGGACCGGGCGGCCGCTGACGTCGGGCCCGAACCGCTGGAGGGCCACGCCCGATACCGCGGCCGTCCGCTGGGCCGTGATGGGTCCGCCGTCCATGATCGCCAGGGGAATGCCCGTCGCAGGGTCGTTGACGATCACCAGTGCGCTGATGCCGGCCAGACCGATCTCGTTGTTGGTGGCATAGCCCGCGACCCACTTCATCCCGAGCCGATCGCCGAACAGGTCCGTACCGCGAAGCATCGCCGGCATCGCGTGCATGAACGAGGCGGCCGGCCGAGGGTGGATGGCGACCTTGGGCGGCATCTCAGCCCCACCTGGGGTCGCCAGCGCGACCATCGTTCGTTCGGCCAAGGCCAGTCGCTCACTGATCGGTGGCATCGCGGCCACGACATCGGAAGCGGATAGCCAGCGGAGGGGCGGAAGAAGGGGCTCTGTCATCGACGCGAGTGTAGCGCCGTGGAGGGCTCCGGCTCACGGACGGCGCCATCCGGCTACGCTTCATCCGTGAGTTCGATCGACCTGGCCCAGAGCCTTGAGAACCTCAAGCTGGAGCGCGATGCCATCGCGCTGTACGAGGCGCTGGCCCGGATCGAGCGCGAACCGCGCCGCGTACAGGCATTCACGACCATCGCCGGCAACGAGCGACGCCACGCCGAGATCTGGGCGAGCCGGCTTCGTGAGCTGGGGGCCGATGTGCCCGAGCCGACCGACCCCGGGTTTCGCGTCCGCGCGATCATCGTTCTGGCGCGACTGTTTGGAACGCATGCGGTGCGCGACCTCGTCCAGGCGCTCGAGGGCGACGAAGTCGAGATCTACACGGCGCAATCTACCCCCGAGGTGGAGGCGATCGCCGCCGACGAGCGCGAACATGCCGAGATCTGGAAGCGCCTCTCCGACAAGGGCGTGTCGGCCGAGGGCCACGCGGAGATCCCCGCGGATGTGAGCGAACCTCGAGAGATCGCGAACCGGGAACGGTGGCATCGATCGAGTCGGTCCGGAACGCTGCGGGCAGTGATCTTTGGCGTATCGGATGGCCTCGTCTCGAACCTGGCCCTGGTCATGGGTGTCGCCGGCGCCAACAACGCCATCGACTCGGCGAACTTCATCCTCCTGGCTGGAGTCGCCGGGCTCCTGGCTGGAGCCTTCTCGATGGCTGCCGGTGAGTACATCTCGATGCAGTCCCAGCGCGAACTCTCCGAGCGCCAGATCGCTCTCGAGCGTGCCGAGATGGAGGCCATGCCGGAGGAAGAAGAGGCGGAGCTGGCGGCGGTCTATCGGGCCAAGGGCTTCACCGTCGACGAGGCACGGACCATCGCCCATCGGATCTTCGAAGACCCGGTCAAGGCACTCGATGCCCTCGTCCGCGAGGAACTCGGCCTCGATCCCGATGAGCTCGGTTCACCCTGGGGCGCCGCATTCGGCTCCTTCATTGCCTTCGCGATCGGCGCCGCCATACCGGTCCTGCCATACCTCCTGGGATCTGGCTCGACGGCCTTCTTTGCCGCGATCGCCGTGTCGCTGGTCGCGCTCTTCGTGGTCGGAGCCGGAGTGTCCCTCCTTACCGGTCGGAGCCTCCTCTTCTCGGGGACCCGTCAGGTCGGGATCGGTGCGGCCGCCGCGGCGGTCACCTACGTGGTCGGCACCCTCATCGGCGTTTCGGTGGCCGGCTGACCAATGCCGGATCTCCGGGCGATTCTCATCTCGGCCGGTGTGGGGGTCGGCGTGGCCGCCTACCTCACACTGTTCTGGCATTGGCCGCTCGTCGGCGGGGGCGGCATCGGGATCATCCTGGGGGGCCTGGCGCTCGTCGGATCGCTGTCGGTCGGCAAGGATCCGGCGGAGGCGGACGCGGCGTGGCGCGACGCATCGCCCGATCTCGTTGACCCCCCAGCAGGGCCGAGTTCGCCCGATTCATGACTCGGGCGACCAATGATCGGGACAAATCAGAACCCGCCCCCGAATGTCCGGGAGCGGGTTCTGTGAATTGTTTCGTTGGCGGCGACGCGGGCGCCACGGGCGCCGTGGCGCCCGTGCGGGATCAGCGGATCCAGCGGTTGGCGTATCCGAGGACGGCCAGCGAATCCGCCGAGTTGCGGCGGTTGTCGCCCATGAGGGCGCTCAGGATTGAGAAGAGAGCCAGAAGTCCGAAACCGGAGTACGCGAGCATGATTGGTACCTGAAGCTTTACGAGTGTCGGTGGACCGGTGGACTGCCCATCGGTCCCGTCGCAGATGCGACGGGTCGCGACACGGGATGATTGACCTTGTCTACAGGTGCTAGCCTAACACCATTAGGCAGTCTACGCAATATGCTTACGAAAGTGATGGTATGTCGGAGCAACGCCCGCTCGATCGGCTCGACGCCCAGCTTCTCGAGCTGCTCCAGGAAGACGGACGCCGTTCCTATTCCGACCTGGGCGCCGCCGTTGGCATCAGTGGCCCGGCCGCGCACGAACGGGTCAAGAAACTCGAGGCGCGCGGGGTCATCACGGGCTATATGGCCCGCGTGTCACCTGAAGCGGTCGGTCTCGCGCTCCTGGCCTTCACCTGGGTGACCCAGGCGCCTGGAACAATCGCAACGGACCTGACCGATGACTTCGCCGCGATACCCGAGATCGAGGCCTGCCACCACATCACCGGCGAAGCGGACTACCTGCTCAAGATCCGGGCTCGGAGTACACGGGATCTCGAGCGAGTGCTCCGGGCTGTGCAGACCACTCGTCACGTCTTCACGACCGAGACCGACGTCGTCTTCTCGACCTCGTTCGAGCGTCGCCCGCTCCGGTTGTTGCACCCAGACGAGGCTTAGTCTTCGGTCGAATGGATGCCCGTGGCGGTGCCCGTGGTGTCGTCTCGCGTCGCCCCGGGCGCGACCGGGACCAGTCGATCGGGTGGGGGAAGGCCCAAGTAGGCTTGGTGATCCAGGAGCACTTGCTCCACTGACCCAGCGTCCACGGGGCGCCCTCGATTGCGCATGCGGTCCGCAATCCACGCAGCTTCCGCCGGCAACTCCTCCTCGTCGACATCCGCCTCGTGGCGCGCACTCTCGAGATAGAGAACCGCGACGAGGCCGCCGCCCGCGACCAGACCGACGAGCAATAGCCACCACTGGAACTCGGCCATCAGGCGTGCTCGATCATGCGGTTCATCGGCCCGAGTCTACGGGGAACGGCGGGCCGCGTACACTCCGGGGCCATGATCAACTTCTTCGTTGACCCGGTCGCCTTCCACCTTGGCCCGCTACCCGTGTACTGGTACGGGATCGCCTACGCCCTCGGACTGTTCGTCAGCTTCACGGTCCTGGTCCGTCAGGCCCGGCAGTTCGGGCAGGATCCGGAGCTGGTGGGAAACGGCCTGATCGTGATCGCCGTGGCCGCACTGATCGGCGGGCGGCTGTACCACGTGATCGATCAGTGGGCCCTGTACAAGGACGACCTGGCGAAGATCGTCCTGCCGCCGTACTCCGGACTCGGCGTCTACGGCGGGCTGATCACCGGAGTCATCGCCTTCGTCATCCTCGTCCGATATCACCGGATCCCGGCCTGGACCTGGGCCGACATCGTCGCCCCGGCGCTGTTCACGATGCAGGCGGTCGGACGGTGGGGCAACTTCTTCAACCAGGAGCTGTACGGCCCGCCGACGAACCTGCCGTGGGGCATTGCCATCGACTGTGCGCACCGCGTGGCAGCGTATCCGTGCTCAGGGTTCCCGGAAGCCACCACGGCATTCCAGCCCCTGTTCCTCTACGAGTCCCTGTCCGGGTTGGTCGGCGCGGGCCTGCTGATCTGGCTGTCGCGCCGAAGACCGTACCCACTCCGCCCGGGTGACCAGATCCTGATCTTCTTCATCTGGTACGCGGTCGTTCGGTTCCTGCTCGAGAACCTCCGGACCGGCAACTGGTTCGTCGCGGGCATCCCGACGGCGCAGATCATGTCGATCCTCTTCGGCCTCGGCGCATTCCTGCTGCTCCTGTATCGGCACCGGCGTTCGGTAGAAGTCGCCGATGACGCCACCGACCTCGACGATCTCGACATGCTCGACGGTCCGGACGATTTCGACGAACCCGACGAGACCGACGAGCGGGACGAGTCCGGGGACATGGAAGAACCACCTTCGGACGCCGCCGATCCTCGGGCTCCGGAGCCCGGACCAGGCAGCTGATCCCGCGTGCCGTCCGAGTCGGCCGGGCCGCCGGTGCGTACGCGGCCCGAGCGAGGGCGGCTCTCCCCTGAAGCACTTGCGGCCGCACGGGGTGGTGTCCAGGAGGGCCTGACCTGGCTCGGCCGGCCGCCGGAGTCCAGGGCCGACTGGTTCGTGCGGGCGGTCAACGTCATGGCGCGCTTGATCCTGTTCCGGATCTTCGGGTTCAAGGTCGAAGTCACGGGCCGCGAACTCCTGCCCGAGTTGGGAGGGTACCTCGTGGTTGCGGCAATCCATCGCGGCTGGATGGACCCGTTCCTGATCCTCAACGCCCTCCCGCTGGAGCCGAGAGCGTGGTTCCTCGGCAGCGGTCCATCTGCCTTCTCGGCCCGCTGGCGCGAACTCCTGCTCCACCGCCTGGGCGGGATGCTTCCCGTCTGGCGCGGCGGCGTCGGCGTGGATCAGCACGTGGCCTCGGCGCGGGCCGTGCTGGCGAATCGCGGCGTCTTCGTCCTGGTGCCCGAGGGCGGCGTGGCCGGTCCGCCCGATCGCCTTGCCACATTCCGCCAAGGCGCGGCGCTGATCGCGTTGCGAACCGGCGCGCCCATCGTGCCAGTGGCGATCGCCGGGGCGGATGAGCTGTACCTGGGGAAGCGCCTCGCGTCACGGATCCTGGCGCCAACCTCGGCCCGGG
Source organism: Chloroflexota bacterium (assembly GCA_039933375.1). Taxonomy (GTDB): domain Bacteria; phylum Chloroflexota; class Limnocylindria; order Limnocylindrales; family CSP1-4; genus UBA5189. Next base: position 18,159 of record JBDTOF010000311.1, on the reverse strand, counting down.
CGCTGCTCGCCGACGAGTGGGATGGGACGCCCCCGGAGGTCGGCAGTCGAGCGGAACTGGTCCTGGCACGTGCGCTGACACGGCGATTCGGAGAGGTCCTTGGTCCGGCCGTAATGGCCATCTACCCGGGTACGGTGGATCCACCGACGCATCGACGTCGCCTGCGCGGCCTGACCTGGCTGCTGCTCGCGCGCCCGCGAACCCGGTGATGAACGGCTGACGCCCGCCGAGCCAGGCCGATGGCCGGGCCACTCCGGCCGCGGCGCCGCATGGCAGACTCACGCCATGGATCGACTGGTCCGCCCGTTCGGGCGATTGCGTGCCTCGCTCGAGGTGATCCGGTCGGTCATGGCGAGTCGCGACCTGCGACGTGTCGAGCTCGCCTTCGCCGGCTTCAATATCAGCGAGTTCGGAGTGTGGGTCGCCATCCTTGTCTACGCCTACAACCGGGGTGGGACGACCGAGGCCGGGATCGTGGCGCTGATCCAACTGGTGCCGGCGGCGATCGTCGCCCCGTTTGCGGCGGTACCCGGTGACCGATATCGGCGCGAGTTGGTGCTCACCGTCGGCTACCTCGCCCAGGGAGCGGCGATGCTCGTGACGGGACTCGCCATCGTTGCGGATCTGAACTCGATCGTCGTCTACGCCTTCGCGGCCGTCGGAGCGACCACGATCACACTCACGCGGCCGATCCAGGGGGCGTTGATGCCGTCGCTCGCACGGACGCCAGACGAGCTGACGGCCGCGAACGTCGCCTCGGGCATGGTGGAGGCGGTCAGTATTCTGGCTGGACCGATCCTGGCTGGACTACTCCTGCCCGGACTCGGGGCCGGGGCCGTCTTCCTGGGTGCGGCCGGCCTCCTGTTCGCGGGCGCCGGACTGGTGGCGGGAATCCGGCCCGATGCCCGTCGCCAGCCCGCGGCGGAGGGCCAGTCTGGCGGGCTTGCGAGCACGATGCTCAGCGAGGGGCTGCATGGCTTCCGACGGCTCGCTGCTGATCCGTCATCGCGGGCTGTCGTCTCGCTGCTGGCGGGCGCATGGATGCTCTGGGGCGCGCTCGACGTCTTCGCCGTGATGCTGGCGATCGATCTGCTGGGGATCGGCGAGCAGGGCGCCGGCTTCCTGAGCTCGGCGGTCGGGGCGGGTGGGTTGATCGGCGCGGCTGCGACGGTCGTGCTGGTCGGAGATGGCCGGCTGGCCATTCCGATCGCGGTCGGAATGGTGCTCTGGGGCCTGCCCCTGGCGATACTTGGCTCCGTTCCAGTACCTCTCGTGGCCTTCGGCCTGATCGCGCTCGCCGGGACCGGCCGAACCATTCTCGACGTGGCGAGCCGCACCCTCCTCCAACGCGTGGCACCGGATGAGGTCCTCGCCCGGGTTTTCGGGATCCTCGAGGCGGCCCAGATGGCGGCTCTGGCGGTGGGATCGATCGCAGCTCCGATCCTCGTATTCGCGGTTGGTCAGCGCGGCGCCCTCGTGGTCGCGGGGCTCTCCCTTCCGCTGATCGGGATGCTCAGCTGGCGGCGGATCTGGGGGTCGGACCGGCCGGCTCTCGCGCCTCGCCGCAGCCTCGATTTGCTCCGGGGCCTCGCGATCTTCGCGCCGCTGGAAGCACCGGTCCTGGAGCGACTCGCAGGGTCCCTGCGGCCGTTCGAGTTCGGCCCGGAGGTCGACGTCATCAGCCAGGGAGAACCGGGTGACTTCTTCTACATCATCGACGAGGGAACGGTCGAGGTTTCCATCGACGGTCGGTTCATTCGCACTGAAGGACCGGGTGAAGCGTTCGGAGAGATCGCGCTGCTCCTCGACGTCCCGCGCACCGCTACGGTACGAACGACGTCAGCCGTGCGGCTCCTCGGCCTGGATCGCGCGACGTTCCTTGCCTCGGTCGGCGGGCGCCTGGCAGCCCGCGCCGCCGCGGCCGAACGGAGCGGCAAGGGCGCCTCCGGTGACTGACGCCCCTACACTCTGGGCATGAAATACGCCGAATCCATCCTCGATCTCGTCGGCGGAACGCCCCTCGTGCGGCTCACGCGCGTGACTCGGGACCTGGGGCCGCTGGATGGCCAGCCGTTCATCCTGGGCAAGCTGGAGACGCTCAACCCCGGAGGTTCCATCAAGGACCGGATCGGGCTGCCGATGATCGAGGCGGCAGAACGTGCTGGGCTCCTCAAGCCAGGCGGCACCATCATCGAGCCGACCTCCGGCAATACGGGCCATGGCCTGGCGATTGCCGCCGCGCTGAAGGGCTATCGCTGCATCTTCGTCATGGCGGACAAGCAGTCGCCGGAGAAGCAGGCCTTGCTCCGCGCGTATGGCGCCGACGTCGTCCTGTGCCCAACCAATGTCGAGCCAGACTCCCCGGAGTCGTACTACTCCGTGGCGGCCCGGCTGGCCCGGGACATTCCTGGCGCGTTCAAGCCCGACCAGTACTGGAACATGGAGAACCCCACGGCCCACGAGCGGACGACCGGGCCCGAGATCTGGGAACAGACCGACGGTCGGATCACCCATCTCGTGGCCAGCGCCGGGACCGGCGGAACGATCAGCGGCACCGGTCGCTATCTGAAAAGTCAGAACCCGGAGATCACGATCGTTGGTGCCGACCCTGAGGGCAGCATTCTCTCGGGCGACACGCCTCGCCCGTACCTCACCGAAGGAGTGGGGGAGGATTTCCTGCCCGGCACGCATGACCCGTCCGTGGTGGATCGATGGGTCCGCGTCTCCGATCGAGACTCGTTCATGATGGCGCGCCGGATCACCCGCGAGGAGGGGATCCTGGCCGGCGAGTCATGCGGGACGGCGGTCGTCGCGGCGCTCGACGAAGCCCGTCGCGTGATGGCCGCTGGGCCCGAGGCAACCAAGCGGGCCGTCATCGTGGTGATTCTCCCGGACGGCGGCCGGTCATACCTGTCCAAGCTCTACAACGACGAGTGGATGCGGGCGAACGGCCTCCTCGCGACGACCGGCGCGGTCGTCCGGGTCGGCCAGATCCTTGCTGGGCGCGCCACCGGACAGGACCTTCCGAACCTGGTCCTTGCCCGAACCACGGACCGCGTTGGCGACGCCATCGACACGCTCCAGCGCTTTGGCATCAGCCAGTTGCCGGTGTCGCAGGAGCCCGAGGGCGATTCACTCGAAGGGATCGTGGGGTCCGTCAGCGAGCAGGGGCTGCTTGATCGCGCGTACCGGAACCCCGAGATCGTCGATCGGACGATCGGCGAGGTGATGGACCGGCCGCTGCCGACCGTGGACGTCGATGCCTCCCTGGACGCTGCCTTTGCCGTTCTCTCCGGCGGGCACCCGGCCCTCCTGGTCACGCGCGCGGACCGGCCTGCGGGGGTGGTCACCAAGCTCGACCTCCTTGAGTTCCTGGCTCATCGGACCGGGCCGTCGAACTGACCTGTCAGGCAGAAGCGGCGTGACCTCGGAAGGCTGGGACCCGCCCGAGCCGATTCGGTCGGCACGACTCACCCTCGTGCCGATGTCGGCGCCGTTCATGGCAGCCTTGCGTGAGCGCGACTTCGACGGCGCGGAACGTGCGATCGGGGCGCACGTACCGCACGGCATGGCAGAGGATCTCGAGCACTTCGTCGTCTACCGGCTCGCGCAACTGGCAGTGGATCCGACGATGATCGAGTGGCTGGGCCGGGCGATGATCCTGTCGGATGCGGAGGGGACCCGCCGCGTGATCGGCACGGTCGGCTTTCACGGGCCGCCTGACACCCTCGGTCGCCTCGAGGTCGGCTATCGCGTCGAGGCGGCGTTCCGGCGAAAGGGCTATGCGATCGAGGCCGTCCGGGCGCTGTTCGACTGGGCGGCTGAGCGGCACGGCGTGACGAGGTTCCTCGCTTCGATTAGTCCCGGCAACGTGGCCTCGCGCGGCCTCACTGCACAACTCGGCTTCCGCGAGGTCGGCTCCCAGATGGACGAGATCGACGGTCTGGAGCTCATCTTCGAGGCGGACTGGCCCGCTCCGTAGCCTTGGCCGAGCCGACGGCGGGAGGATATTTCTGGCGCTGCGTAACCGTGAGCGCGCTCTCTTGACACGGTCATGTATGCTCACCAATGAGCGTGAGAGCGCTCTCACCAACGGTCGATATTGACCGCTTGCATGCCGGATCACACCGGCTGAGGACTGGGCGAAGAGCTCGCTCAGCGGAGGAGGATCAGACAGCGACATGCGCAAACTGTTGGTCGTAATCGCCTTGATCGTCACGGCATGTGGCGGCGCGGCAACCCAGGCTCCGGCGGGAACGCCGGCACCCCAGCCAAGCGATGGCACCACCCCCACGATGGCGCCCCTGTCGGGGACCATCCGGGTACTCATCCACCAGAACCCGCCGTTCGTGGACTTCATGACCGCGTTCAATGACAAGTTCCAGGCGGATCACCCCGGCGTCACCGTGGATATGGCAGTTGTCAACGCCAATGACCTCGGCACTGCCACGCAGACTCGCCTGACCGCGAACGATGTCGACGTCATCGACATCTTCTCGTTCAGCAACGCTGTTCAGTCCTACATGAAGGGCGCCAATCCGCCCGGTTGGCAGTCCCTGATCGACGCGGGCCTGCTCATGGATCTGAGCGACCAGGCGTTCATCAAAAACTACGATGAAGCCGCCATTGCCGACGCCGGGACCTACAACGGCAAGGTCTACGAGGTCAACCTGGGCCGCGTTGGCTTCAGCGGTATCTACTACAACAAGGACCTCTTCACGTCGAACAACGTGAAGGTTCCGACCACATGGAGCGAGCTCGTCTCCGCCTGCGCCACCTTCAAGGCCGCGAATGTTTCGTGCATGACGGCCGGTGGCAAGGACGGCTGGCCGATCTTTGTCGGCGCGTACGGCCTCCTCGGCGCGGCGTACCCAGACCAGGCAGCCCTCGTCCAGGGCCTCTGGGACGGATCGATCAAGTGGACGGACGCGAAGTCCGTCGACATGCTCTCGAAGGCCCAGATCTATGACCGCGACATGATGGAGTCCGGCGCCGCCGGCCTCGCCGGCGATGCAGCTCCCGGACGGTTCGCCTCCGGTGCGGTCGCCATGTTCCCCGGTGGCACCTGGTACGGCCCGGCGATCGCCGCCGCGCAGCCTTCGTTCCAGTGGGGCTACATCCCGTTCCCGGGCAGCGACAACGCCGACGACAATAAGTACATGTTCGGGAAGTACGACCAGGGTTGGGCAATCGCTGAGAACTCGCCCAACAAGGATGCGGCAACCGCCTATCTTGAGGCCTTCTCCGACCCCACCAACTATCAGGCGTTCGTCACGGCCGTCGGGGTGATCCCGACCCAGCCGACCGCCAAGCTCGATACCGCGATCGGTGCTGAGCTCGTTCCCTACCTGTCGAACTTCCGTGTCGGGTTCGAGCTGTACTGGAACGCGCCCAAGGGCGCCGGCCAGTACGCGTCGCCGATGCAGAACAACATGTTCAAGCCGTTCGGCACGTTCGATGACCCGCAGGCCGCGGCCACCCAGGCCCAAGCCGACCTTCAGTCGGGACTAGACGCCGCTCAGTAGGCGTACGGTTCTCTCCTCTGGCCCGGAGCTCTCGTCCCACGGACGGGAGTTCCGGGCAATCTGACCACGGCGAGGGAGGATGGCGCGGTGCAGTATCACTTCGGAAGAGGGACAGCCAGGTCAATTCCGTATCTGCTCTTGGCCCCGGGCCTGTTCCTGTACGTTCTGCTGGCCCTGGGGCCGTCCATCGCGACCGCGTTCTATTCCTTCACGGATGCGACGGGCCTGCCCAATTCGCCGGTCAACTGGATCGGCCTTGAGAACTACCGGGAATTCCTGACTCTCGGCGCGGCGTCCAAGGAGAACCTTGACGCCATGGTCAGGACCTTCGCCTTCTCGGCAGCCGTCACGATCATCCAGTTCTCCATCGGACTCGTCGTCGCCGTCCTGCTCAACCAGAAGCTCCGAGGGACGAAGTTCTTCCGGACCCTCTTCTTCATGCCGGTCATCCTGGGCGTGACGATCCAGGGGCTGATGTGGACCCTCTTCCTGTACCCGATCGGCGGACCGCTCCAGGGGTTCCTCGAGTTGTTCGGGATCCACTCGGACTTCCTCGGCGGACAGCCGACCGAGGCATTCATCTGGGTCATCGTCGTCCAGATCTGGGCCAACATGGGGATCACGATGGTGATCTTCCTGGCGGGCCTCCAGACGATCCCGAACGAGGTCTATGAGGCGGCGCGGATCGATGGAGCGGGTCGCTGGCAGGTCTTCCGGGAGGTGACCTGGCCGCTTCTGACCCCGTCCGTCAACACGAACCTGATCCTGACGATCATCGGCTCACTCCAGGCCTGGCAATTGTTCCTCGTCCTGACCGGCTACCGTCCGGGCACCCAGGTCATGGGCTATCTCGTCTACGCGACGGCGTTCGGCCAGACCTCGGGGAGCACGTCGGGCAACACCTTCCGGCAGGGCTACGGCGCTGCCGCCTCGATCGTCCTGTTCGTGGTCGTGCTCCTCATCGGACTCACGATCCAGTACCTGCTACGGCGGAGAGAGGCTCGGTTGCTGGGATGACGACCACCGTGACCACACCAGTTCGGTCCACCGACGATCGCTCGGTTCCGACGGGGCGTCGCTGGCGCACCGACCCAGGCCGTCTTGTCGCCTACGTCGTCCTGATCCTGCTCGCAGTGCTGTACATCGCACCGATGGCCATGCTCGTGATGACCTCGTTCAAGACACTGCCCGAGTTCAACAAGAATGCGATCTCGCTGCCGACGTCGTTCGATATTGCCAACTTCCTCGAGGCCTGGAGCAAGGCCAAATTCCCGCAGTACCTCCTGAACACGATCATCTACACGGTCTCCTCGGCCACGATCTTCGTGGTCAGCGGGACGTTCCTGTCGGTCGCCATCGCACGGCGGTTCGTCCGCGGGGATCGGCTCATGTTCACGCTTTTCCTGATTGCGCTATTCCTGCCGCCCGCCCTGATCCCGCAGTTCCAGCTGATCCTTCGCCTCGGGCTGTACAACAACCCGATCGGCTACGTGATGCTGTTCCTGGTCAACCCGATCGGGATCGTGATCCTGGTCAACTACATCCGGACCATTCCGATCGAGCTGGATGAGGCCGCCGCGATCGAGGGATGTGGCTATTTCCGATACGTCATCCAGATCGTCCTGCCGCTGGCCAAGCCGGCTATCGCGACGGTGGCCGTCCTTCACGCCATCGGCGTCTGGAATGAGCTCGTCCTGGCCACGATCTACCTGACCAAGGCCGATTACTACCCGATCACGCGAGGCCTGATCGTGTTCAACGGGGTGTACGGAAACAATTGGCCGGTCCTCGCCGCAGCCGTCCTGATGATTGCGGCCCCGATGGCGATCTTCTTCGTCTTCATGCAGCGCTACATCATCGGTGGCGTGACGGCGGGGGCGGTCAAGGGCTAGATGTCCGGCGATCGACGCACGAGTACGGCCAGACGGGAACGACGTCCGGGCGCTCGCAAGCCGACGGTCGAGGACGTGGCGAAGCTGGCGGGCGTGTCGCGCGCCACGGCGTCCCGTGTCGTCAACGAAAATCCCCGCGTCAGCCCGACCGCCCGGCGGTCAGTGCTGAGCGCCATCGAGTCGCTGAACTACGTCCCGAACCGGGCGGCACGGACGCTCATGACCCGCCGAAGCGAATCGGTCGGTGTGGTCATCCTCGAGCCAGCGGCTCGGCTGTTCGGGGACCCCTTCTTTGGGCAACTCATGCTCGGCATCAGCGACGGGCTGGCCGACGAGGATATCCAACTCGTCCTGCTGATCGCCCAATCCGCGAGAGAGGAGACCAGGGTCGAGCGATACCTCCAGGCTGGCCACGTCGATGGCGCGATCCTCGTCGGACCGCACGGTGTCGATCCACTCCCGGCTCGCCTCGTGCGGCGCGGTGTCCCGATCGTCCTCAGCGGTCGGCCGCTGAACCAGAACGGGATCAGCTACGTCGACTCGGATAACCGGGCCGGCGGCCGGACGGCCGTCGACCATCTCCTGGCGCAGGGCTGCCGGACGATTGCCACCATCCACGGCACGCTCGATCTGTCGTCGGCGCGCGACCGGCTCGATGGCTACCGCGAAGCCCTGAGCGCGGCCGGCCTGCGGATCGATCCGACCCTCGAAGTGGACGGGAACTACATTCCGGCCACCGCTGCCGACGCCATGCGCCTGCTCCTCGATCGTCACCCTGACCTCGATGGCGTGTTCGCTGCATCGGACTCCATGGCCGCCGCCGCGATCGGCATCCTCCTCGACGCTGGCCGCCGCATTCCCGAGGACGTCGCGGTCATCGGATTTGACGACTCGCAGGCCGCGTCGTCCTTGCGCCCCGCTCTGTCCACGATGCGGCAGCCGATCGAATCGATGGGCCGGGAGATGGCGCGCCTGCTCCTTCGGCAGATCGAAGATCCGGACGACGCTCCGAGCCAGATCGTCTTCGCGACAGATCTCGTGGTTCGAGACTCGAGCGTCAGGTCGTGATCGCGGACCCAGTCACTCGGAAGCGGCCGACGATCCCGGCCCAGGCCTGGCGGCGCGAGATGGGGCTCGGCGTTCCAAACCCGGGCCGATCCCACGTCACACATGAGACCCTGATCGACGACGGCCCATGGGGCGGCGTTCCACTCGGGGGGCTCGGCTCCGGCAGCATCGGTCGGACCCCGCGGGGCGACTTCGCTCGCTGGCATCTCGACATCGGCACGCATTCGTTCGAGAGCGTGCCGGCCTGTCAGTTCTCGGTGTTCACCTCGACCTCGGCGGGCGGCGCCGACGCGCATGTTCTGAGTGCAATCCGGCCTGACGCGCTGCGGAGCTGGAACTGGGATTTACCGGCCGGTGCCGGTCGGTACCACGGCCTCTTTCCGAACGCCTGGTATGACTACGAATGGGATGCGCTGCCGGTTCGACTGACCCAGCGCCAGTTTTCACCCGTCCTTCCTGGGAACTACCGCGAGAGCAGCTACCCGGTCGGCCTGTTCGAATGGTTCGTCGAGAACCCGACCGCCGCGGCGGTCACCGTCGGATTGATGTTCTCGTGGCAGAACCTCGTTGGCCACTGGGCCGCCCAGGATCGGCGTGGCGGGCACGTCAACCGCACGATCCGCGCGGACGGAGTCACTGGGATCGTCCTCTCGGGCCCCGATGACGCGGCCGATAAGTCGTGGGCCGGGAGTTTCGTGATTGCGGCCGAAGAGAAACCCGGTGTCACGCTGACGAGCCGGAATCGATTCGATGTGGACGATGGGGTGGACGTCTGGGCTGATTTCGCAGCCGACGGCCGGCTCGACGGCGTCGCCAACGGTGGGCCCAGTGCGCCCGGCCAGGCGATCGGGGCTGCCGTCGCCGCCACCTTCACCCTCGAGCCCGGGGCCAGCCGGACGATCCCGTTCGTCCTTGCCTGGGACTTTCCGATCGCCGAGTTCGGGTCGGGGCGACGGTGGGTCAGGCGCTACGCCCGCTACTTCGAAGAGGCCGAAGTCCCGGCCTGGGCGATTGCGGTCGAGGGCCTTGCGCGGCGCGACGAGTGGCGGGCCTCGATCGACGCCTGGCAGGCGCCCATCCTCGAGGACGCCGAGCGGCCCGACTGGTACAAGGCGGCCCTTTTCAACGAGCTCTACTTCATGGTTGACGGGGGAACGTTCTGGGCTGATCGGGAAGTCGGACGGAGTCGGTCCGAGGAGATCGGGCCGTTCGCCCTCATCGAATGCTTCGATTACCCGTTCTACAACACCCTCGACGTGTATTTCTATGCCTCGTTCGCCCTGACGCTCCTGTGGCCGGAGCTGGCCACCCGGATCATTCGGGATTTCATCGCCACAGTGTCCGCGGATGACCCCGAGGTCGTGCCCGTCTACGCGACCAACGGTCTGGCCGCCCGAAAGATCGCAGGAGCCCTGCCCCACGACATCGGCGGTCCGCCCGAGGATCCGTTCGTGAAGCTCAACCATTACCACCTCAGGGACGTCAACGGCTGGAAGGACCTGAACTCGAAATTCGTGCTGCTCGTGTGGCAGGCCGTCCAACTGCCCGATGGCGATGCGCTCGCGAGTCAGGCCTGGCCTTCGGTCATGACGGCGCTGCGACATCTGTCCGCCTTCGACCGCGATGGTGACGGTCTGCCCGAGCACGACGGCCTCCCTGACCAGACCTACGACACCTGGCCGATGCTCGGCCCGAGCGCCTACGGTGGCTCCCTCTGGTTGGCCGCCCTGCGTGCCGGGATCGCCATCGGAGAACGGGTAGGGGATGAGCACGATGTTGCGTGGCTGCGAGATCTCCTGGACCGGTCGTACCTGTCCTTTGAGGCCAAGCTGTGGGCCGGTTCCTCGTACCGATACGATGCCGGCGGCGGGCCATCCGGAGACTCGATCATGGCCGACCAGTTGGCGGGCCAATGGTGGGCTGACGCCACTGGCCTCGAAGCCATCGTCCCGGCAGATCACGTCAGGCGTTCACTCCACACGATCTTCGAGCAGAACGTCCTTGGATTCGGGGACGGCAACATGGGAGCGGTCAACGGCATGCATCCCGACGGGACCATCGATGCGTCGAGCGAACAGTCGCAGGAGGTCTGGGTCGGGACGAACTACGCACTCGCGGCGTTCATGATCCACCGCGGCATGAACGAGGAGGCGTGGGCGACGGCAGCGGGGGTCGAGCGGGTCATCGAGGAACGCGGCTATCGCTTCCGAACCCCTGAGGCATACGACGAGCAGGGGAACTTCCGGGCCGCACTCTATCTGCGCCCTCTCGCCATCTGGGCGATGGAGCAGGCGCTCCGGGTCGGCCGTGCATGATCGTCGTCGCCCCGATCAGCGGTTGGCCATGGCTTTGCTGGTGGCAGTTCTCGTGAGCGGATGTGCGGGCGGCGGACCAACACCCTCGCCATCTGCTTCCGAACCGACCGTTGCTGCGTCGGCGAGCGCGCCCGCGCCGAGCCCGGAAGCGCCAACGCCGACCCCTCGTCGCACGGGGCCGTTCGAGTGGGTCCTAACCTGGAGCGACGAGTTCGACGGTCCGGCCGGATCGCCACCGGACCCAGCATCGTGGGAGTTCGCGCTGGGCGATGGCTCGACGAACGGGATCGCGGGCTGGGGCAATGCGGAACGCCAGACCTACACCAACCTGACCACCAACGCGGCGACGGATGGCAACGGGAACCTGCTCATCACGGCCCGAAAGCTCGATGGGGCGGAGTCCTGCTATTACGGTCCTTGCGAGTACTCCTCGGCCCGGTTGCTGACGCGGGGAATGCATGAGATTCAGTTCGGCAAGATCGAGGCCCGGATCAAGGTCCCCAGCGGGGCCGGCTACTGGCCGGCCTTCTGGATGCTCGGGACCAACGTTGGTCAGGTCGGTTGGCCCAAGTCCGGCGAGATCGACATCATGGAATACGTCGGGCGCCTGCCGACGATGGTCTTCGGGACGATCCACGGACCGGGCTACTACGGCACGAGTGGGGACTCACAAACACTCGATCTGGGGCTGCCCGTCGCGGACGATTTCCATACGTTCTCGATCGAATGGCAGCCGGACCAGATTGCGTGGTTCGTTGACGGCATCCAGTACCACGAGGCGTCGCCCGAGGACGTGGTGCCCAACGTCTGGGCGTTCAATCACCCGTTCTATCTCCTGCTGAACGTCGCCGTGGGGGGTAACTTCGGTGGGCCGATTGCAGCCGAGACGGTCTTCCCGCAGTCGATGGCGGTTGACTACGTCCGGATCTACGAGGAGGCGCCCCAGTGACCGCCCCACCCGAAACGATCCTGCTTGGCGGCGCCACCTTCCAGGCCCAGGATGCGGCCGTGGACGGAGGGTTCACGACCATCGATGGCGAACGCTATGCCCGGATCGCCAATGTCGACCAGATGCCCCCGTTCCTCATGAGCATTGTCAGCGACAGCGACGTCTGGCTGTTCGTGGGATCGAACGGACCATTCACCGCCGGTCGTGGCAGCCCCGACGCCGCCCTCTTCCCCTATCAGACCGTCGACAAAATCCTTCGCGATCCAGCCTCCGGCGGCGCGCGCACGATCCTGCTGGTTTCTCGCGGACATGAGCTCCAACTCTGGGAGCCGTGGCAGAACACTGCCAGTGTCTACCGGATCAGCCGGCACCTGTACAAGCGGATCGACGGGGCGGCGGTCGTATTCGAGGAGGTCAACCACGATCTCGGGATCCGGTTCCGCTGGAGCCTCGCCGCGTGCGCCGAGTTCGGCCTGATCCGGCGATCCGAGCTCGCGGAGTTGACGGGCGCGCCCGTCGAGGTGCGCTACCTCGATGGGTGGCACGAGCTCATCCCGCCCGGGGTCGACGCCGACACCTATGCGCGGGTCAGCTACCTGGCGACGGCCTACATGCGCCACGAGCGCCTGCCAGGCGTGCCGCTCGCCCTGTACTCGCTGAACGCGGCCATCTCGGACCGCCCCGAACCGTCCGAGTCGCTGCGTATGGCGGCAGCCTGGTCGGTGGGCCATCGAGATCCCGTCATCCTCATTTCGGATCGCCAGGTCGAAGCGTTCCGGCGGGGGTTCGAGGTCGAGTCGGAAGGCGAGGTCCGCGGGGAGGTCGGGGCGTATCTCGTTGCCGATCGGGTTGCCCTCGAAGCCAACGGCGCGCATGCTTGGTTCACGGTCGGGGACACCCACCTGGACCACGCCGCGATCCTCGATACGATCGGCCTGCTGGCCGCACCGGAGCGGGCGGTCGTGTCGCTGGAGGCAGCCCTGGCAGCGAGCCAGGCGGGGGTCAGGCGGCGGGTCGCTGGAGCCGACGGCCTGCAGGAGTCAGCCGACGAAGCCGCCAGCGCGAACCACTTTTCCAACGTCCTCTTCAACATCATGCGAGGCGGATCGTTCGACCGGTCCTACGCCGTCCCGGTCGATGACCTGGCTGGCTATCTCCGAGGTCAGAATGGCCGCGTCTTCGATCGCCACCGCGCCTGGATCGACTCGCTGGCGGCGGGTGAGGATCTCCGGGAGCTGCGCCAGTCCGCCGTCGATCAGGGCGACCCCCAGCTGACCCGACTCGTGCGCTCCTACCTCCCGCTGACCTACAGCCGCCGCCACGGCGACCCGAGCCGACCGTGGAATCAATTCAGCATCCGGTTGAAGGACAGCTCCGGGCAGCCGATCTATGGCTTCGAGGGCAACTGGCGGGACATCTTCCAGAACTGGGATGCACTTGGGCAGAGCTTTCCCGATTTCCTGCCGCATTTCATCAATGTCTTTCTCAATGCATCTACTGCCGACGGCTATAACCCGTACCGGATCACCCGAGCGGGGATCGACTGGGAGGTCGCCGATCCGCGCGATCCGTGGAGCAACATCGGGTATTGGGGTGACCACCAGATCGTCTACCTGCTGCGGCTGCTCGAGGCATACGAGCGGCACGCCCCGGGCGAGCTCGCGGCAGGGCTCGGGGAGCACGTCCATGCGTACGCCAGCGTGCCGTACCGCATCGCGGACTTTGACCAGATCCTCGCCGATCCACGTACGACGATCGACTTCGACCGCAACCTTCACGATACGCTGATCCAGGCCAGCCAGGCGGTTGGCGCAGACGGCAGGCTGATCCGGGATGAGAGCGGGGAGGTCAGCCTTATCTCGCTCGCCGAGAAGCTCCTGGTGCCCTTGCTCGTCAAGCTCACGAACTTCGTTCCCGGAGGCGGGATCTGGCTCAATACCCAGCGGCCGGAGTGGAACGACGCCAACAACGCCCTCGCCGGGTGGGGCCTCTCGGTCGTGACGCTCAGCGCCATCCGGCGATACCTGCTGTTCCTGGGCACCCTGCTGCGGTCTGACGCGGATCTTCTCCTGTCGAAGCCTGTCGCCGATCTGCTCGGATCCGTCACCGGGATCCTCAGCCGGGTGCGCGACACTCTCGACGACGACCGTCGGTACAGGGTGATCGTCGAGCTTGGTCGGGCTGGCGAGGCCCATCGACGGGCCGTCTACGCGGGTGACCTGGGAGACGAGGTACCGGTCGCCACGGCGTCCATCCGGGCGTTCGTCACTGCAGCGCTGCCGGCCGTCGAGGAGACACTCCGGGCCAGTCGGAGACTGGACGGGCTGTACCACGCCTACAACCTGCTCCGCGTCAGCGGGTCGCGTGCCTCCGTCGAGCACCTCGGGCCGATGCTGGAAGGGCAGGTCGCAATTCTCGACTCCGGACTACTTTCCGATCATGAGGCGGTGGGTCTGCTGCGCGACCTCCGCGTCAGCGCCATGTATCGCGCTGAGCACCACAGCTACCTGCTGTATCCGGACCGGGTGCTCGCGCCGATCCTGGCTCGCAACACGCTGGCGGAGGAGCCGCCTATTACGGATCCATCGATTTTCGTGAAGGATCGGCTGGGAACCTGGCACTTCCAGGCGGATCTCAGCACCGTCGGCGATATCGAGCGCCGGCTCGCGGCCCTGAGTGCGGCACCGGAGGTCACGGACGCGGTCCTTGACCTCTGGCGGGCGACGTTTGCCTATGACGAGTTCACGGGACGGAGCGGCACGTTCTTCATGTTCGAGGGACTCGGGAGCATCTATTGGCATATGGTCGCGAAGCTGCTCCTGGCCATTCAGGGGAGCCATCGGCGGGCCATCGACCCAGGTGCCAGGGTGGCGCTCGCCGAGCAATACGACGATGTCCGTGACGGTCTCGGTTTCCGAAAGACTCCGCTTGAGTACGGTGCCTTCCCGACGGACCCCTATTCCCACACGCCAAGCCACCACGGGGCCCAGCAACCGGGCATGACCGGGCAGGTGAAAGAGCAGATCCTGTCGCGATTCGGCGAGCTGGGCGTGGATGTCGCGGACGGATGTGTGCGGTTCGATCCCCGTCTGCTTCATCGAAGCGAGTTCCTCGACCAGCCGGGCGTCTTTCGCTGGATCGACCTGACGGGAACCGAGCAGACCGTGGATCTGTCGGCCGGGAGCCTGGCCTTCACCTATTGCCAGACGCCAATCGTCTACCGACTGGGCGACCGGCCGGCCATTGAACTCCAGCGCACGGAGGGCGGCTCCGAAACGGTCGATGGCGACCAGCTCTCCGCGACGGCCAGCCGCGCCATCGTGGAGCGATCGAACGCCTACCGCGTCGTGATCGTGACGATCCCGCGAGGTCGCCTCCGCGCCATGTAGGGGCCCTCGTCCCGGGAAGTGGCCCTACACCCAGGGCAGGTGGATCGGGAGGAAGGCGTTCAGCAGCAAGCCCAGGACCAGCAGTCCGCCGGCCCGCCTCGTGTGGATGAACGCAGCACCCACGAACCAGAGCGGCCAGCCGACATAGCTGTGTGGCGCCATCTCCGGCCGAGGTGCGTTGAAGGTTCGCAGCACCGAGATGAGCCGCGGCAGACCGATCAGCACGAGCGCGACCCACGGACCGATCCAGCCGACGAGCACCGCCGCGATCACGATCGGGTAGAACGCGACCATGAGGATCTGGGCGACACGGCGGGCCCTGGCCTCACCCAGGAGGACCGGCATCGTCCGGACACCCTTCTTGCGATCCGCATCGATCTTGTCGATGTGCTTTCCGAAGAGGACCGTCGTGACGAGGATCGCGTAGGGGAGTGAGGCGACCCACGCCCAGCCCGGGATTTCGCCGGTCGCGATGAAGAACGTGCCGACCACCATCAGCGGCCCCCAGACCACGAACACGCCGGGCTCTCCGAGCCCGATGTGCTTGAGGCGGATCGGCGGGGCGACGTAGAAGACCGACACGAACAGCCCGCCCAGCGCGAACGCCGCGACGAGCGGCCCACGCTGTGAGACCAGGAACAGCATGATTCCGAGGTCGATCGCGTTGGCCAACAGGATGGCGGCTCCGAGCTGCTTCTTCGTCACCCATCCGGACAGGATCGGGTGGGGCGCGTAGAGGGCTCGGACATAGTCATCCGTATCGACGCCGCCCTCGAGGTCGAAGTAGTCGTTGATCATGTTGTTGGCGGCATGGGCGACCACGAGCCCGAGGATTGCGAGCGCCAGCAGCCCCCAGTTGACGGTGACCTCGCCGGTCAACTGCTGCGCTCCGACCGCGAGCAGGCCACCGATCAGCCCGGATGTCACCGTCATTGAGAAGACGGCCGCCCGCGTGATCACGAGCCACTTGCTGACGGCATCCGGCGGCTGCGCCATGCCCTCGGGCAGATTCGCCGTGTTGAAGATGGTCTTCCAGGTTCGAAGGCGCCGGGCGAGCATGCGGTGGACTCCGTTCGCAGTGTGGGAAAAACTTGCGACCTGATAGTAGCACGATCACTACTATGCCCGAGCCCGGATCCGGATCCCGCGCCGTTTCGAGCCCCCGGTGCCTCGGTGGTGCGATGATGCCAGCGATGCGAAACGACGATCTCGATCCGAACTTCTCTTTCGACACACTCGCCGTTCATGCAGGCGCCGAGCCGGACGAGGCGACCGGGGCCGTAGCGCCTCCGATCTACCAGACGAGCACCTACGCCCAGGACGGCGTCAATCGCCCGCGAGCGGGCTACGACTACGCGCGGTCTATCAATCCGACTCGAGATCGGCTCCAACGAGCGGTCGCTCTGCTCGAAGGGGGCGGGGAGGGGATCGCGTTTTCTTCTGGCTCCGCAGCCACGGCAGCGATCGCGGAGCTGGCCCCGGCGGGGACCGAGATCGTCGTCGGCGATGACGTCTACGGAGGCACGTACCGGTACTTGGAGCAGGTTCGCCGCGGGGCCGGGGTCGATGCCCGCTACGCGGATCTCGCCGGCAACCCGGAAGCGCTCTGGGAGACGATGACCGAGCGAACGCGCCTCGTGTGGTTCGAGACACCGACCAACCCGCTGCTCAAGGTGATCGATATCGCCGCCGCGGCGCGTGCCATCCGGGATCGCTTCGGCGACGCGCCCGACCGACCGTTGCTGGTCGTGGACAACACGTTCGCATCGCCGGCGCTTCAGCGGCCGCTGGCCCTTGGCGCGGACATCGTTTTTCACTCCGCGACCAAGTACCTCGCCGGTCACAGCGACACGGTCCTGGGGATCGCAGTCACCCGGGACCCGGCTGTTGCGGAGCGGCTCCGGTTCTTACAGAACGCCATGGGCGGTGTCCCCGGGCCTTTTGACAGCTTCCTCGCCCTGCGTGGGTTGCGAACCCTGTCGCTGCGGGTTGCACGCCACGTCGAGAACGCCACGGCGATCGCCAGCTTCCTCGCAGGTCGGGACGACGTCGAGTGGGTTGCGTACCCTGGGCTCGGCGATGGACCGCAGGCACACCCTCAGGCTGCAGTCGCTGCGAGCCAGATGTCCGGCGGCGGAGGGATGGTCTCGTTTCGCCCGTCGGCTGGCGGTCGCCACGGCCGGACCGCCATCGAGCGAGCCGTTGCCATCGCCGAAGGGACACACATCTTCACCCTGGCCGAATCACTCGGCGGCGTCGAGTCGCTGATCGAAGTGCCAGCCCAGATGACCCACTTGAGCGTGGCCGGATCGCCCCTGGCGGTCCCCGAGGATCTCGTTCGGCTGTCCGTCGGCATAGAGGGCGCGGCCGACCTCATCGCAGACCTGCGCGAGGCACTCGACCAGGCCTGACACTCGGCCCCTGCACCGGCGTCGCCCCGCCCGGCCCCGGCGTCTGCCGGCCCACTCCCCCGGCGTCTGCCAACGCCCCGCCCTCGCCCCTGCCTGTCCCGGACTGGTCCACCAGTCCGGTATTTCGCCACATTTCGCCGCGGAACGGACTCCTGGTCCGGTTTTCATCCGTTTGGAGCTGAATCTGCCCTGTTTGGTGTCGTCATCGGGACGGTCAGTCCGGGTTCCGACATCGCGGCGCGAAAATCAGGACTGGTGGTCCGGACTGCGCGGGCCGCGCCCAAGGTGGTCGGGCCCGTGCCCACCCCGCCCGCCGCGCGGAATGCCCGCCGCCCGCGCCCGCTCCGCCCGCGCTACGCGCCGCCCGCCGCACTCGCCACCGCAACCGTTTCGCAACCGGGGCTTCTCCCTAGTGGTACGATCGGCGGCAACTGTAACGACTGCGGAAGCCGACTCTTGCGGGCTCATCGCCTGCACCACGCGCGGCCGGTCGATTCGAAGCCCTGACGGGCCGGGCCTGTTCGTCCCGCCGTCTTCGCCGAGGAGACCGCTGAAATGACCACCGCTTTCGCCACCGGAACGCCGCGGAGCCTTGCGCGTCCGGGCAGGA
>JBDTOF010000310.1:0-1646 GCA_039933375.1 Chloroflexota bacterium | reverse complement strand
GGGGCGATCTTCCTGCCCGCCGACGGGATCGCCAACCCGACGGACGTGACGATGGCCCTCGCCAAGGGCTTCCGGAACGGCGGCGGGCGGATCTTCGAGCACACGGGCGTGACCGAGGTCCGGACCAGCGACGGTCGGGTGACCGGCATCTCCACGCCTCACGGCGAGATCGAGACCAATGTCGTCGTCAACTGCACCGGCATGTGGGCCCATGCGCTCGGCCGCCAGAACGACGTCACGATCCCGCTCCACGCCGCCGAGCACTTCTACGTCGTCACGGAGCCGATCCCGGGCCTCGCAGCGGACCTGCCGGTCCTGCGCGTCATGGACGAGTTCGCCTATGTACGCGAGGACGCGGGCAAGCTCATGGTCGGGTTCTTCGAGCCAGGCGCGAAGCCATGGGCGACCGGCGGGATCCCGGACGACTTCGCCTTCGGTCGGTTGCCCGAGGACTGGGATCACCTGGGGCCCTACGTCGAGCGCATGGCCCACCGGCTGCCGGTCCTCGGCGACGCCGGAATCAAACTCTTCTTCAACGGCCCAGAGAGCTTCACGCCCGACGATCGCTACATCCTGGGCGAGGCACCCGAGCTGTCCGGCTACTTCGTGGCGGCGGGGTTCAACTCGGTCGGTTTCCAGTCCGGTGGCGGAGCCGGCCGGGCGCTGGCCGACTGGATCGTGGATGGCCACCCGCCGATGGACCTGTCCGAAGTGGATATCCGACGGTTCATGCCCTGGCAGGGAAACCGGCGCTACCTCCACGATCGAACGACCGAGGTCCTGGGCCTCCTGTACGACATGCACTGGCCGTTTCGCCAGGTCGAGACGTCGCGCGGGGTACGCCGCTCGCCGCTCCACGATCGGGTCGCGGCCGCCGGGGCCTGCTTCGGTGAGGTCGCCGGCTGGGAGCGGCCGAACTGGTACGCGCCGCCTGGCGTCGAGCCGCGCTACGAGTACTCCTACGGTCGCCAGAACTGGTTCTCGTATTCCGCCGAGGAGCATCGGGCGGTCCGCGAGGGGGTCGGTCTGCTGGACCAGACCTCGTTCGGAAAGCTCCTCGTCCAGGGCCGGGACGCGGAGGGCATCCTCCAGCGCCTCTGCGCCAACGATGTCGGCGGTGCAGGCGGCCGGGTCGTCTATACGCAATGGCTGAACGAGCGCGGCGGCATCGAGGCCGATGTGACCGTCACCCGAGTCTCGGAGACGGAGTTCCTTATCCTCACGGCTGGTGCGACCCAGGCGCGCGATCTGGCGACGCTGCGACGGGTAATCGGCCCCGATGCGCGGGCCACCGTGACGGACGTCACGTCGGGCTGGGCAACGCTGAACGTGCAGGGCCCGCGCTCTCGTGCGCTCCTCGCGCTCGTCAGCGGCGCCGATCTCTCCAGCGAGGCCTTCCCGTTCGGGACTTCGCGCGAGATCGACATCGGATATGCGAGGGTCCGTGCGACCCGGATCACCTATCTCGGCGAGTTGGGCTGGGAGCTGCTGATCCCGAGTGAGTTCGCGCTCCACGTGTACGACGTCCTCGTGGAGGCGGGCGCGGCGTTCGATCTGAGGCACGTCGGCTACCACGCCCTGAATTCGCTCAGGATCGAGAAGGCCTATCGGCACTGGGGCCACGACATCACCGACGAGGACACGCC
>JBDTOF010000309.1:0-4454 GCA_039933375.1 Chloroflexota bacterium | reverse complement strand
ACGTGGCTTCGAAGACATTGGCCATGCCGACGATCCTGGCCGGATTGCCGATCGCTGCGCCCCACGCTGGTTCATCGACCCAGATGGCCGGGAGTTGGTCCGCGAAGTCGGAGCGCCCGACGGGGTGATCGAGGACGACACCTTCCCCAGAAAACACTGTGACCGGCTGGCCATCGAGCTCGAACGCGACCGAATCGACCGTCGGGAACTGCGTCAGGGTGAACACGACCTGCCCGAGTCGCCCCAGGACGGACGCGCTTCCGCCACCTGACTCAAACTCCCGTGACAGGTTGACGGTGGCGACACCGTTTGCGATCGTCAGGCCCAACAGTCGGGTGCCAGCCGGGATCGTGGTGTACATGGCCGGGCTGGCGTTCACCTCGGCTGAAGCGGGCCCCTCAAGCAGGGCATTCATTGCGGCAGTCGCCATGGCTGGTGTGAAATCGCTTTCACGAAGTACGGGTGCGAGTCCAGCTGGATGCGTGAAGCTCCCGAGGAAGAAATAGGCTCGTACTGTCGCGCCGCTACTCAGGGGGCTTGGACTCGTCCCCGAATCTGGGCTCACCTGGGGCGTGGGTTCTTCCCCGAGGACCTGGGTCGGCCGCGACGTCGTGCTGCTGTTCGGTGTCTGAGTCATCACGGTGGTGCAGCCACCGAGAGCCACGAGCGCGACAGCCATGCCGGCCGCCACGACAACCCGGAACGTATGGGGCTGACGAATACGCGCGCCCGGCAATCGGACGGTGCTCACCAGATCAGGCCTCCATGCGGATGGGTACATCGTAGCCTCCCGCGGAGCGAAAGGGACCGCACGGACCCGCATAGACTGTTCCGCATGACCGACGAAATGGATCCCCGCGAAGCCGCACGCATCCGTCGCCGCAATCGCGCTCTCGAGGCCGAACAGCGCGCGCTCATGAAGCCGGGGATGGGCAAGGTCTTCAAGCAGATTCTCGACAAGCAGGCGCAGGCGGCGAACCCGGACTCAAACAGACCCAAATCGCGCCGCACGACTCGGCCCTGAGCTCGATCCGCGGATGCGTACGGTCCGCGCAACGCGTTACGTGACCCCTTTCCGGGAAGGTGGCTCGCTGCCCGGACTGGTGGAGGCGGATGACGATGGGCTGTACGTGGTCAAGTTTCGCGGTGCGGCCCAGGGTCCCCGTGCCCTGGTCGCAGAAATCGTCGCCGGAGAACTTGGCCGGGCGCTTGGCCTCGCCGTCCCGGAGATCGTCCTCGTCGAGATTGACCCGGCACTCGGCGAATTGGAGCCCGACCCGTGGGTCCGCGAGCTCCTCGAGACCAGCCCCGGCCTCAACGTCGGGAGTGACTTCCTTCCCGGTGCCCTGACCTATAGCCAGGCGGCCGATGATGTGCCTGATCCGGATGCCGCCGCGAACGTCGTCTGGTTCGACTCGCTCGTCACCAACACCGATCGCTCCCCGCGAAACCCGAATATCCTCGTCTGGCACCGAAAGCGCTACCTGATCGATCATGGCGCTGCGCTGTACATCCATCACACGTGGCAGGAACCCGACGCCCATGCCGTTCGCCCTGTACCAACCATCAACGACCACGTGCTCCTGCCGGCAGCGGGGTCGCTCGCGGCGGCGCATGCCCGTCTGGCTCATCTCGTGACGGACTCGTTGATCAGTGCGACAATCTCCCTGGTGCCGAGGGGATTCCTCGCCGAGTCCTCAGCAGTCGGCGGCACCGACGAGCAGCGCCGAGCCTACGCGCGCTACCTCACGCTACGCCTCGCGGCTCAGGAATTGCTGATGACGGAGCTTGACGAGGTGATCCATGCCCGGTGATGCGTTCGAATACGCGATTCTCCGCCTGGTTCCGCGCGTCGAGCGGGGTGAGCGCATCAATGTTGGCGTCGTGCTGTTCTGTCGGACTCGCCGGTTCATCGACGCACGGGTGTCATTCGATCCATCTCGTCGAGCGGCTCTCACTGCACTCGCTCCCGAAGCTGACGAGGCGGCGATTCTCGAGCATCTCGCCGTGATCCAGCGGATCGTTCAGGGCGACGCAACGGCGGGGCCAATCGCCCAACTTGCCGCCCCGGAACGGTTTCGCTGGGTAGCCAGCCCTTCGAGCACCATGATTCAGCCATCCGAAGTGCATTCGGGCGTGACGGAGGACCCGGCTGCGACCCTCGACCAGATCTTCGCGGGCCAGGTGGGCTGACGGAGCGTCGTCCTGTGACGAGCCGGGCGGAGTCGGTAGCTCTACTACCGACCGAAGAGGCCCTTCTTCTGCGCCGCTTGCCCCGGAGGCCGCATCGAGTCAAGGAGCGCCTGGATCTCGGCAGCAAACGGTCGGCCCTCGGGCCGATCGGCCAGCCACATCAGGTAGCCGTTGTCGTGACGGGCGATCTCGCCGAGCGTCCAGCCGGAGTAGAGCCCGAAGGTGAGGCGGCTCCCCGACGGGCGACCCGGCGGTGGACCAGCTGCGCCCGTCCATTCCGGCCCGGCTCCACTCGTGGGGTCTCCGCCAGAGGTGATCACGGATTGCGCCGCGTCATGCACGGCCCGCCGCCCCGTATCACCAAGGATCGCCCAGGCAGCGTTGAGGTTCCGCATGATCACGAGCCCTGCATCGCCGACCAGATCGGGATGGACGGCTCGAGCCTTCTGGTGATACGCCTTCCGGACATCGTTCACCGACGCGTTCCGGGCGACACCCAGCACCATGTATGGATCCGGCTCGGACACAGCCCCCCACTTCCCTTTGCGCCTGTCCCCGATCCTATCAGCCGCCGGGCGGCTCGCGCAGGCCTATGGGCGCGCGTCCGCTCCGGTCCAACGCCGGTCCATTATCAGGTGCAGGACGGTGGGGCGGTCGGCGATCAGAGCCTCGTGGAGTGCCGGCAGGAACGCCGCGTCATCGCCGATGCGGATGCCCTTGGCACCGAACCCGTTGGCAATCCCGGCCCAGTCAACTGGTCCAAGATCCGTAGCGGCGGTTGAACCCGCGGGACGTAGATCCTGATGGGTCCGGATCATCCCGTACTGCTCGTTGTCGAAGGCGAGGACGATCGTTCGGAGACCCAGCCGGACCGCGGTCTCCAACTCGGCGACGGTCATGCCGAGTCCCCCGTCGCCCACGACGGCGACGACGGTCCGATCCCGGTGGACGAGTCCTGCCGCGATCGCAGCCGGCAGCCCGTAGCCCATGGCGCCTGAGGTCGGACCGAGGAACGTGCCCGGTCGCTTGAAGCGGAACCCGCGCGCCACCCAGCTCCCGAAACTGCCCGCATCCGTGGTGACGATGGCATCGTCAGGTAGCACGGATTGCAGCGCCGCGACGACCCGGCCAGGGTGAATCCCGGGGCCTGTCCAGGGGTGCCCGTCAACGATGGTGGCCGCCTCCCAGGCTTCCCGGTCTAGTCCGTTCTGGGCAATGCGGAGGTCCGTGGTCACTGCGTCGAGCACGCCGCGAGACTCAAGCCGACTCACGGCGGCTCGCAGGAACTGCTTTGCGTCCGCCTCGATGGACAGGTCAGCCGGCCGCAGATCCGGATGTCGACGAGCTGGCGCGATGTCAACGTGCGCCCAGCGGGTCGAGGCAGCGGGAATGGCCCAGCCGTACGACGCGATCTCGCCCAGTCGGCAGCCGATCACGAGCATCGCATCGGCTCGCTCGAGACGTTCCCGGACAACCGCCGGGGACCCGTACCCGGTCATACCGAGGTACAGCGGGTTTTCGTTCGACACGACGTCGCCGCGCCGCCAGGCGGCAACGATTGGTACCCGTAGCAACTCAGCCATCCGGAGCAGATCGTTTGACGTTCGCGCGCGGAGAATTCCACCTCCAGCCAGGATCACGGGGCGCTCGGCGTCCGCGAGAAGGCGCAGAACCGCTCCAATCTGTTGCTCATCGGCGCGGGGAGGTGCCGGTCGGGTCGGCTCCGAAGACTGTCCCACGGGCACGAGCTGGTCGAGGAGATCCTCAGCCAGATCGAGAACCACGGGGCCGGGTCGACCGGTCGTGGCCTGGCTGACCGCCGACTGGATCGCGACGATTGCCTCGTCGACGGTCCGGGGTTCCGCCGCCCACTTCGCGAGGCCGCCGATCGTGCTCTTGACATCGACTTCCTGGAAACCCTCGCGGCCGCGGGCCGCGAGCTCCACCTGCCCGACGAGCACGAACATGGGGCTCGAATCCGCGAACGCCGTGTGGACGCCGATCGCCAGATTTGCGGCCCCAACGGCGCGCGTCGCGAGACAGATCGCCGGTCGCCCGGTGAGTTGCGCATGGGCCTCGGCCATGAACGCCGCGGCGCCTTCGTGACGGGTGGCAACGACGTGGATCCCGGCGGCCTCAAGACCATCGATCAAGCCAAGGAAGCTCTCGCCCGGGACGGTGAATGCCCATCGGACGCCCGCGCGCCGCAGGGTGTCAGCGATCATCCGGCCGACGGTGACCGGTTCCGCCGGTACGACCAC
>JBDTOF010000308.1:0-2102 GCA_039933375.1 Chloroflexota bacterium | reverse complement strand
GTGACCTCCACTGGCGGATCAAAGCCAAGACATCGGAGGAGCTCCGCCAGGAGTTTCTCACGATCTACGTCCCGCGACTGCTCGAGCTCGGGCTGGTCATCCCGGATCCCGCGCTTGCCTTCGACGAGGAGGCCGGCGAGTGGCGCTACACCGACCCGGACTGGGCCGAACTGCGGACCGTCGTCACGAACCACGGCCCGATGTCCGAGGAGCGCCTCGAGTTCCGACGGGTGAACCGCGAGGCCACCGCATGGGTCCGCGAGGCGATTCTCGCCGAGAAGCGAGCGGTGGCATGACTGACGGCAGCGACCGAATGGTCGACGAGGGAGATCCGAACACGGGCCGTGGCGACACGCTCGACGAGGGCGCCGCGGCCGAACTGACGCCCGCAGCCGCCACCCTCGAGCCATACGAGGTCTTCCGCCAGGAGAAGGACGGCGACCCGATGCGCCACGGCGGCAACGTCATGGCGCCAGATCCGGAGCTGGCGCTCCACTACGCTCGCGAGATGTTCAGCCGTCGCGGCGAAAGCGTCCGACTGTGGGTGGTCCGACGTGCCGACATCGAAGTGCTGGAAGACCTGGACCTGCTCCAGCCGCCCCTCGATCGGTCGTTCAAGAAGCCTGGCGGCTACGTGATGCGGAACAAGCTCGCTGCCGCCCGCGACCGGGCAGGCACGTCCAAGCCGGGCGCCCGGGCCGCTTCTCACGACACGACCGGCCGCCGGGGCACCGACGCTCCCCCCGAGGATCCGCTCGTATGACGGCGAAGGGCATCACTCCGGAAACAGTGCCCGCGCTCGCGGAATTCCTGCTCTCCATGGCCGACGACGAGTTCGTGATCGGCTTCTCCGACTCCGAATGGACCGGCATCGCCCCGATCCTCGAGGAGGACGTCGCGATGAGTTCGATCGCCCAGGACGAGCTCGGCCACGCCCGAGCGCTCTATGAGCTCCTGGCCATACTGCTCGACGATGGCCGTGATGCCGATGCACTGGCCTACGACCGCGAGCCGGAGGCGTACCGCCATGCCTCACTGCTCGACCACGGCCGCGGTGACTGGGCGACCACGATGGCGCGACGATTCCTGTACGACACGGCCGATGCCGCGAGACTCGCCTCGATCGGTGAGGGCTGGCCGCCGCTGGCCGAGCTGGTTGCCAAGATCCGGCGTGAGGAGCGCTACCACCTCATGCACGTCACGGTCTGGGCCAACCGTCTGGCGGCGGCCGGCGGCGAGGCCCGCTCTCGGTTCGTGTCCGCCCTCGAGGCGCTCGCCGTGGACGCGCCATCGGTGCTGGCGGCCCCGGAGGCGGAGGGCGCCCTCCTTGCCGCCGGGATCCTCAATCGCCCGATGGCCGACGCCGCCGCTGAGTGGCGCGTGGAAGTGGCACGAATACTCGACCCCCTCGGGATCTCGCTCACGCTCTACGCTGACCCGGCGCCCCGCGACCTGGCTCGTGTTCCCAGCACCGACTTCCAGTGGTTGTGGGGCGAATTCACATCCGTTCGCCGCTCGGAAGTGGGGGCCACCTGGTGACCGCGGCACCTCCGGCCATCGTCGAGGCCACCGTCCGTGAAGCGCTGCGATCCGTCCACGACCCGGAGATCCCCACCGTCTCGATCGTGGATCTCGGCATCGTCGAGCGTGTATCCGTCACGCCGGACGCCATTCACGTCGAACTGCTCCCGACGTTCGTGGGTTGCCCGGCCCTCGACATCATTCGAGACTCGGTCATCGAGGCCCTGGCACCGCTGGGCCAGCCTGTGACCGTGGACTTCACCTGGCGCGTTCCCTGGACGTCGGATCGGATCAGCGAGGTTGGCCGCGCTCGACTCGCTGCCAGTGGTTTCGCCCCGCCCGCCAAGCCCGAGGACGTCCATTGCCCTTATTGCCAATCGGCGCGGGTGGCGATGGACAGCGCTTTCGGGCCGACCGCGTGCCGCTCGCTGTTCTACTGCCGTGATTGCCGCCAGCCGTTCGAGGCCTTTAAGACGATCTGAGTGGCATGCTGAGCCGCTCGTCGAGGGCTTCCTCAACCGGATCGGCTCGAACGATGACCTGTCGACCGTCGGCCAATGCAACCCGAATGGCGAGTTGGC
>JBDTOF010000307.1:0-1780 GCA_039933375.1 Chloroflexota bacterium | reverse complement strand
GCCGGGCTGAAGAAGGGCGTGTCCGCGCCTACACTGGCACGGACCCGTCTGACGATCTCGCGAGGACACGATGGCCGACCGACCGCTCCCCTACGACCGCCCCACCGATCCGGGAAAGCGGCACTCTGCTGCCCTGACGGACGGCCCCGACCGTGCCCCGGCGCGGGCGATGCTGAAGGCGATCGGTTTCACCGACGACGATCTGGCCCGCCCGCTGATCGGAGTGGCGACGACCTGGATCGAGACGATGCCGTGCAATTTCAACCAGCGGCGGCTGGCGGAATTCGTCAAGGAAGGCATCCGTGAGGCCGGTGGCACGCCGATGGAGTTCAACACGATCTCCGTCTCCGACGGTGTGTCCATGGGCACGGAAGGCATGAAGGCGAGCCTCATCAGCCGGGAGGTCATTGCCGATTCGATCGAGCTCGTCGTCCGCGGACATCTCCTCGACGGTCTCGTCTGTCTCGTGGGCTGCGACAAGACCATCCCGGGCGCGGCGATGGCCCTGGCCCGCCTCGACGTGCCGGGTCTGATCCTCTACAACGGGACGATCTATCCGGGTACGTACAAGGGCAAGGACCTCACGATCGTCTCGGTCTTCGAGGCGGTCGGCGCGTATCGGGCCGGCAAGATCTCGATCGAGGAGCTGTACGAAGTCGAGAGCGCGGCGTGCCCCGGTGCCGGGGCGTGCGGCGGCCAGTACACAGCGAACACGATGAGCACGGCGATGGAATTCCTCGGGCTCTCGCCAGGTGGGCTCAACAGCATCCCTGCCGAGGATCCGAAGAAGGACCGGGCAGCGAAACAGGTCGGCGAGCTGGTGATGACGCTGGTCCGCCACGACATCCGGCCCAAGCACATCGTGACCAGGAAGGCAATCGAGAACGCCATCGCCTCGGTGGCGGCCACGGGCGGCTCCACGAACGCCGTGCTCCACATGCTCGCGATTGCCCACGAGTTCGGGATCCCGCTCGAGATCGACGAGTTCGGCGTGATCGCCGACCGAACCCCGGTGGTCGCGGACATGCTCCCCGGCGGGCGCTACACGGCCGCGGACATGTACGACGCGGGTGGCGTCGGGCTCGTCATGCGCGAACTCCTCAAGAGGGGGCTTCTCCATCCAGACGAGAAGAACGTGGATGGCCGAACGATAACGAAGATCGCTGCGGCAGCCGTTGAGACCGAGGGCCAGAAGGTCGTCGTCCCGATCGAAAAGCCGCTCAAGGCGGTCGGCGGGCTGACCATCCTGCGGGGCTCGCTGGCGCCCGACGGCTGCGTGGTCAAGTTGGCCGGCCACGAACGCCTGCACCACCGCGGGCCGGCTCGCGTCTTCGAGTCCGAGAGCGACTGCTACAAGGCCGTATCGGCGGGCCGGATCGGGCCCGGCGATGTCGTTGTCATTCGCAACGAGGGCCCCGTCGGCGGGCCCGGGATGCAGGAGATGCTGAGCGTCACGGCGGCCCTCGTTGGCGTGGGCCTTGGCGACTCGGTCTCGCTGCTGACCGACGGTCGGTTCTCCGGCGGGACGCACGGCCTGATGATCGGTCACGTGGCGCCCGAGGCGGCCCTGGGCGGACCCATCGCGCTGATCCGCGAGGGCGACGACATCGAGATCGACGTTGAGACCAAGCGGCTCGATCTCCACGTCGACGATGCGGAGCTCGAGAGGCGCCGCGCTGGCTGGAGTCCCCCGCCGCCGCGCTACGCGTCCGGGGTCATGGCCAAGTACGCGGCGCTCGTTTCGTCTGCGTCCGAAGGAGCGGTGACCACCGGTTCACGG
>JBDTOF010000306.1:0-7492 GCA_039933375.1 Chloroflexota bacterium | reverse complement strand
GGATCATCGTCCGACTGCCGGTCCCGGCCCGGATCGTGGAGTTCTACGATCGGTTTGAGGAGGGCGTCTTTTCCTCGCTCGACCTGCGCGCCTTGCCTGGGCTCATCTTCATCACTGGGCTCATCTGGGCCACCGAGGCGACCCGCCTGTATGTGGTGGTCCTGGCCCTTGGGCTTCCCGACGTCCATCTCGGTATCAGCGGCGCCTTCTTCATCGCGTTGGCCGCCTCGCTTCTGACCGCCATCCCAATCACCCCAGCTGGTCTGGGTTTCGTCGAGGGTGCCGTTGTAGGCCTCCTGACGCTGGCCTACGGCGTTCCGCAGACCGAGGCGCTGGCGATCACCGTCGTGGATCGAACGATCTCCGTCCTCACGATCATCGTTCTCGGGGCCATCTTCTACGCCGTCTCGAGCAAGCGGCGTGGCGCCGGGCTCACGGAACAGCCCGAATCCGTCTGAGGGTCCCGGTACCGCAGACCATGCGGGACCCGTATCGACCACACCAGACCCTCCTCGACCGTGGCTGGCCGGCACCGTCGGCCGCGGTACGAACGGGTGATAGGGCCGGAGGACCCGCGATCCGATAGTCGTGACAGCGCACAAAGCGCTTCAGCATCCGACTACGGAGCGTCTGGTACCGCCCGATGACCACGCAAACAGGTCGAGCCTTCAACGAGTGGCTCCGCACCCAGCTCAAGGCGAAGAAGATGTCCCAGCGACAGCTCGCCCAGCAGTCCGGGGTGGATCATTCGACGATCTCGCGACTCATCCGCGGCGATCGCATGCCGTCCCTTGGCACCGCCACGGCGCTGGCCCGCGGACTGCGCGAGATCCGCGAGGATGCCGACACGACCCAGTACCTCGGTGTCGTGGCGAATGGATCGGCCACCCCGACCGCCCGGGTCGAGTACGCACTTCGGGCCGACGACTCCCTGGGCGAGGCCCAGGTCCGCCAGATCATGGAGTACTACCTCGCGGTCC
This sequence comes from Chloroflexota bacterium, assembly GCA_039933375.1. Taxonomy (GTDB): domain Bacteria; phylum Chloroflexota; class Limnocylindria; order Limnocylindrales; family CSP1-4; genus UBA5189. The sequence continues at coordinate 6,512 of JBDTOF010000306.1, read as the reverse complement.
GGCTTCGACGCTTCGGCCGTGTGTTCAGTCCACCCGAGCTGTCCCCGAACAGGGCCGGTTCCAGCGGACCCGAAGCCGGCGCCGATCCGGCGCTTCAGCCGGCTTCCGGCCGCACCAGCGGCGCCGGCGGCCGCCGTAGCGAGGCAGACTCAGATGGACCGCGTCGTGGCGAACCAATGCCGGCCGGCAACCGTCCGCTCGGATTCGCTCATCTTCCACCGCGGCCCCAGGGCCTTGCCAACGGCAATCTCGCAATGCGCCGGGGGGCGCCAAGCGAGCGTGGCACCACCGTGCCGACCATCACGCGCCAGCCGGGGAGAACCTCGGACCGGTACTGACATCGACTACTTGCGCTGACCCGGCGCTCCTCCTCGTCCGGGTCTCGGGGACAGCGAATGCCGGCGTTCGGGGCGCCGGCATTCGCGATTCCGGGGGCGAGGCGTGCCTCCGGGGCTCGGCCCCGCCTCGTCAGGTCAGGGACGGTAGACGGAGATCGACGTTCGCGGCGACGCATCGAAGCGATCGATGAGCGCTGGGGCTGCGTCACCCGCGTTGCCGTCCCGGTCCGCCCCGTCGCCCAGGAGCTCGCGCAGGTACCGATCCTCGGCCGGTCCGCCACACGGATCGCCGATGACCGTCTCGAAGAGGCGATCACAGACGATGACGAGCGTCGATCCGGCCCGCAGTGGGGCTCGTGCGTCCGTCTCGTCCATTGCGATGTCGGCGCTGCCGCCGGCCACCTCGATCGGGTACCCGATGCCCTCGCCGGTCTTGAAGGCCGGAAGACTCCGCACGTCGACGGTGGCGCCGGGCTCCAGTCGCACGATCCTGGCGCCGGCATCGCGGGCGAGCGGCCAGCCGCCGTTGACCTGGGTGGTCGGTGGCCAGCGACCGACGTCGAACACGACGAGCGCGGTGAGTACCCCGATCACGAGGCCCCGCGCCACCCGATCGACGGCCGGATCGAGCCCCGAGCCACTGCCGATGGCCCGCAACGCCAGGGCGACCAGGATCACCACGACCGGGTCAAGGAAGGCGTGATAGTGGTCGTTCGGGAGGCCGGCGACCACGGTCTGGAGCGATGGCGCCAGGACCGAGAGGGCCACGATGCCCCAGGCGATCGTGAGGCCGAGCCAACGGGCGGCGAATCGGTCCTCCCCGCGCCCGGCGAGCATCAGCCAAGCGCCCAGGACTACGGTGAGACTTACGACGAGCACGCTCGCGACGGGAGCCGACGTCACGAGGCCGATGAGGGGCCAGCCCACGACGCGGAGGCCCGCGAAGAGCAGGCGCCCGGCTGGATCCAGTGTTCCGTGACCACCTGGCGTGCTCAGGTAGGCGAGGAACCGCTGCGTCTCGAGGAAGCCCGTCTGGAGCTCGTGGATCAGCAGCGGAACGAAGAGCAACGCCACGATGAGGAGGCCCGCACCAAGTCCGCGCATCGCCGCCCGTACCCGGGCGCGTTCCCCGGCCCTGAACGCGCGGAAGGCATCGACGACGAGGAACGCGACAATCGCGGGTAGGAACACGATCCCCAGGACATGGAGCTGGACCACCATTCCGGCCGTGGCGACCGATACGGCCCACCAGGCGGCTCGGCCCGTCTGTTTCGCCCGCCACGCCACCGCGAGGGAGGTTGCCGCGAAGAAGGGGATCGGGTTCGGGTTCCAGATGAACGTGGACTCCTCGATCGCGGCCGGTGAGATCGCGAGCAGGAGGCCGGCCATGGCGCCCACGGCGCGACCGCCGATTGACCGTCCCAGCCACCATGTGACACCGACCGCGGCCACACCGAAGCCGGCGATCCCGGCCATCACGCCGATCGCACGATCCGCGCCGGACAGCCAGGCAAACGGCGCCAGCAGGTAGTAGTACGCCGCACCGTGGTGGAAGTCCCCGATCGAGGTCGGGGGTCCCAGGAGCGGGAACTGACCGTCCCGCACCAACCGAACGAGGGTCAGCATATCGTGGCCCTGGTCCGAGTCGAAGTCGCCCCGGCCCGCCAGGCCGATGAATCGAGTCGCCGCGGCGATCACGAGGATCACGCCGAGGACAACAATGTCCCGCCCGAGGAGACTATTGAGCCCGGCCCGTATCGATCGCGCGGAGATCAGCGTTGGCCGGGCGGTGCGTTCATCGAGGGGCACCGCGCCATCCTACGATGCGGCCGCTGCGCAGCGCCGCCGCCCCCGCCACTGTGGTGCCGGACGCTGCCACCTTGGACCCTGATCTAGTTTCGGCGACCCGACCGCGCTGCGTCGGCCATGCCTGCCGCGTATGAGCCCTCCACGATCGGCTCGATGAGACCCAGATCGCCATCCCGGCGCCGGTAGAGGATCGCCAATCGCTCGGATTCCGCATTCACGAAGACGAAGAAGTCGTGGCCAAGCTCGTCCATCCGGGCGGCGGCGTCCTCCTCGAACATCGGCTCGACGTCAAAGCGCTTGTGCTTGACGATCCGCTGGGTCCGTGTCTGGTCGGCCTCGCCATCGGCGATCCTGCGGAGGATGTCCTTCTCCTCGTCGGGTCGCGCCCGGAGCCGCGGCTTCTCCTTGAAATCCACGGCCCGCCGCTCGATCTTGTCGATGACCTCGTCGATGCCGGCGCGGTGGGTGGCGCCCGCCGCGCGACCGCGGAGCGTCTTGCCGTCGATCGTCAGGGTCACGTCCACGATGTGGGTGCGATCGGTACTGCGGTGCTGCTCCAGGGAGAGTTCGACGTGGGCATCGCTGCGGTCGTCGAGAAGCCGTTCTAGTTTGGCGAATTTCCGTTCCGCGTACGTGCGATCAGCGTCGTGGACATCGAAGTTCTTGCCCTTGACGATCGTTCTCACCGTGGAACCTCCCGAACTCGGCACGCTTCGCCTGTGGTCGGTGCGCCTCGGGTGTCGGAGGGGCGAGCCCCCGCCGCCGCCCGCGGTTCGAGTATAGACCGGGTGCCAGCCGGCGCCCACCGGTGCCCACGGGCGCCCCTTGGCGAGCCCGGTGCCCCTCGGCCAGCCGCGAGCCCCTCCACCACCGCGCCAGTCATCGCTCCCGCGCCAACGTGATCGACGACACTGCCAGCGCCCCCACCGCCATCAGTGGCCACGCGCAGGCGGCCAGGGTGCTGCCCGTCGTCATCACGTCGTCCACCAGGACGATCCATGGCGACCCGTCCGGGCCGCTACCCGTTGGCAGCCGGGCTCCATCGCGAATCCGGAAGGCATCCGCCACGTTGCCGGCGCGGGATGGCCGATCGAGGTCGAACTGGGCCGCGGTGGTCCGGGAGCGTTCCAGCAGATCTTCGAGGATCGGCAGTCCGAGCTGGCGCCCCGCCTCGCGGGCGATCAGCACCGCCTGATCGTACCCGCGCTCGGTCACTCGATCCCGCGACGCGGGCACGGGCACGAGTACATCACCGCCGACGCCGGCTCGTGCCCAGCGTTTGGCGACTGCCCGCCCCAGAGGAACGGCGATGCGCCGGTCACCTGCGTATTTCAGCTTGTGCAGGGCGCGTCGCGCCACCCCGGTGAAGCTGCAGCACCACTCCACCTGCGCAAGTGGCGCCGGCACGTCACCCGGCAATCCAACCGGGACGCCAGGCGGGAGATGCAGCCGCACATCCAGGGCTGGCGCGCAGTCGGCGCACAGGGGATCGCCCTCGCGCCCGCATCCCGCGCACTGGGATGGCAGCGCAACGTCCAGTAGGTACGCACCAGCCGCACCGAGTTGACGACCGAGCCCGCGAACGCCGTCCACGAACCGAGCATGCGCGCCGCCGCGCACGTCAGGATCGCGCTGCAATCACCGCCCGATCACCAGATGGCACGCGGAGGCGGCGACGGAACGAATTCGCGTCACGAGTGAGCGGGACCACTGCCACGAGCAGGCTGAGGGCGTTCACCCAGAGCGTCGGATTGGCCAGAGTGATTGCCACGATGACCCAGATCTCGCCCGCTCGACCGCCACGGCGGCCGGCCAACAGCGCGAGCAGCCCGCCGGCCAGGAGCCGGAATTCATACGGCAGCCCGACAACCCCGCTGGTGTCCGCTCCGGCGCGCTCGCTTGCGATGGCGACGAAGCTGCCCCACGCCTCCGGCGCCAGAGCATAGCTGGCGGTCGCGATCAAACCCCCAACCCCGGCCACCAGCGCCGCCTCGCGTTTTCGCCCGGCGGCAAGGAGATACACGACTCCCAGCGCTGGCGCCATCTTCAGGGCCGCAGCCGGTATCCAGAACACCCAGGAGCGCCGGAGCGCCAGGACCATGAGCACGGCGACCACGAGATGGATGTTGCGGACCCGCAGCTCGAGGGCGACGGGCAGGAACGCAATGAACGCCAGTGTCAGAACGACGTCGCGTCCGGACAGGAGCCAGAGGCAGCCGATCAGGAGGACGGTCCAGAAGAACGTGAATGCGGATGCGGAAACCACGGACGTGAACGGCGCCAGGACCTGGGCGAGGACCGGGGGATACCAGTAGGCGTACGGCTGGTTGGTCGGTGCCGCGGCGTCGTACAGCGGCTGGCCGGCGGCGAGTCGCTGGGCGGCTGTCCAATAGGCGTGCTCATCGCTGAATGTCGGCCACGCGGTCACGGCCACGACCGCCAGCAGGATTCCGCCAAGGATCGCCGCGGCCACGATCAGCGCCGCCCTCCGATCGCGTCGTGCCCAGATGGCTCCGCCAGCAGTCGGGCTCCAGAACATGCGCATATGCTCCCCGCAGCGCCGCTACTCGAAGCGGACCTGGTCTCCCTTGCCGGTCCGCGTTGCCGACACCGTTCCCGCCGGCAGCTCAAGACACCCGTCGGCTCCGCGCACCAACGGGACGATCCCAATCCATGGGCGAAGGCTCGTCCGGGTTGCGAGCACGGTCCGCTGACCGCTCGCATCCGGCTTGCCGAGGAATACCGCGTCAATGGGAAAGCGCATGAACCACATGTGGATCCCGTTCGTGCCGGTCAACCACAGACCCCCACCACGCTCCAGGGATGACCGACCCATCAGGCCCATGAATCTGGCCCAGAGAGACGACGCCACTTCGATTTCTTCGGCGAGGACTGTCCCACGGGTGACGTTGTGGGCGCCCACCAGGGCTATTGCGTCGCGCCGAGATTTCCGACGATCAGGATGATCGCGGGTCCGAGGATGACGATGAACAGGCTTGGGAAGATGCATCCCACCAGCGGGAAGAGCATCTTGATCGGCGCCTTGGCGGCCTGCTCCTCAGCTCGCTGGCGTCGCTCGATCCGGAGCTGTTCGGACTGGACCTGGAGGACTTTGGAGATCGACACACCCAGTTGCTCAGCCTGGACGATAGCGCCGATGAAGTTCGTAAGCGGCAACACATCGGTCCGTGGAACGATGTCGCGCAGTGCATCACGGCGAACCTTGCCAACCCGGACTTCAGCCAGCGCGCGCCGGAACTCGTCGATCAGCGGGCCCTGCAGCTTCTCGACCACCTTGGCCAGGGCCGCATCGAACCCGAGGCCAGCCCGGACCGAGATGGTCAGCAGGTCGAGGGCATCGGGGATCTGCAGGAGAATCCCCTTCTGGCGCTTCTTCACGCGTCCGCTGAGCCAGAATTCCGGGGCGATGTAGCCAATGCCGAGCCCCAACACGCCGAGGGCGATCCCGCTCAGGATATTGCCGCCGAGAAGGCCGAAGAAGACGAACATGACCGCGCCAAACACGGCGGCGACGATGGCCTTGATCCCAAGCCAGTCGGCGCTCCGCATATCGCCCGGATTGCCGGCCATCGCCAGGCGCTTCTCGGTGCGTTCCGTGAAGTTGGAGGACGTGACCTTCGAGACCCGCCCGGACAGCCGGGCCGCCAATGGCTTGATCGTCCGATCGAAGAACGGCTGCTGAAGCTCCAGCTCCTCGAGGTTCTTCGCCTGCATCGTCCCGAGCTGGGTCAGGCGGGCCTGGACCGGATCCTCCGCCCTCGAACCCGCGAGTGCGAAGGTGATGAGCAGGATGGCCAGTGCGGCCGCGCCGGCGATGATGATGGCAAGGGGCATCGCGCTAGACCTCGATGTCCACGATCTTCTGGATCGCGGTGAACCCGATCAGCATCATCAGGACGCCGAACCCAAGGATGATGATCCCGGCCGGCAGGCCCCCGATCGCCACCTTCTGGTCGAACATGGGATCGAAGAATGTCGGGGCAGCCAGGTAGATGAACGCCGCCAGGCCAAAGGGCAACCCCCCGACCACGTAGCCCGACAGGCGCTGCTGCGCCGTCAACGTCCGGATTTCGCCCTTGATCCGGACACGCTCACGGATGGTGAAGGCGATGGAGTCGAGGATTTCGGCAAGGTTACCGCCCACCTGGTGCTGGATCGCAATGGCCGTGGCCATGAGCTCGAAGTCATCGGACTTGATCCGCCGGACCATGTTCTCGAGGGCGGCATCGAATGGCAGGCCCAGGTTCACCTCGCGGATCACCCGGCCGAATTCCGTTGACACCGGAGGGCGCGACTCGCGCACGACCAGTTCGATAGCTTGGAGGAATGACGACCCGGAGCGGA
>JBDTOF010000305.1:0-19303 GCA_039933375.1 Chloroflexota bacterium | reverse complement strand
TGAATCGAGGCGCGCGCTTCTCCACGAATGCCGCCAACCCTTCCGCGTGGTCCGGGTGAGCGCCGGCCATCCCCTGCGCCTCGGCCTCCGCGCCCAACGCGGCGTCGAGGTCGCGGTCGAAGGCATCGGCGAGTGCCCGCTTCGTGAGGGTCATCGCCAGGGGAGCCCCCGCGGCGATCCGCCCAGCGTTCTCGGCAGCGGCGGCACCGAGTTCGTCGGCTGGGACGACGCGTGAGACGAGACCGATCCGGAGCGCCTCCTCCGCACTCACCGAATCCCCGAGCAACGCGATCTCGGCGGCTCGCGCGGCACCGACCAGTCGCGGCAGGGTCCACGTGGCTCCGCTGTCCGGGATGAGCCCGATCCGGCCGAACGCGAGCACGAACGAGGCTGTCTCGGCGGCGATCCGCAGGTCGCAGGCAAAGGCAAGCGAAGCGCCGGCCCCTGCCGCGACGCCGTTGATCGCGGCAATGACGGGCTGCGGGGCATTTCGGATCGCGCGTACGATCGGGTTGTAGCGGAGCGTCAGCTCCTTGTCGAGTGGCGGAGCCCCCGGCTCGAGCCGCTCCCGAAGATCCTGGCCGGCGCAGAATGCCCGACCCGCCCCGGTGAGGACGATGGCCCTGACGGTCGGATCGGCGGCTGCGGTCTCGAGGGCACCCAGCAGCCGCTCCTTCATCGGAATCGTGAGCGAATTCAGGGCCGCGGGTCGGTTCAGCGTGATCGTTGCGACGCCCGCCGCGACGTGGATCAGGACGTCAGGTTCTGTGATGGGGCTCATCCCTCGTACGGCCGGAGTTCCCCACCTACGAGCTCGTGAACGCGGTCGTCGAGGGGCTGATCGGAGCCCTCGCTGTGACCTCGCACGAAGGCCGCGAACAGCGGGCCGAATTCCTCGTCGTCCGGTCGGAGCGCTGCCGCGACCAGCAGATCGCGTTCCGGCAGGCCGACGAGGACGCGTGCCCCCTCGCCGAGCGTCTCGGCCAGGTGCCTGCGGACGGCCGACAGCAGGATCCTCGCTGCGTCTCCACCGTCCCCGGAAGCGGACGAAACGAGACGCCTCGTCCCGGAGACCTCTTCGGTCCAGGCAGCCGTCGCGGACCATCGCTCGAGATTGCCCATCGCCGCGGCCCGAAGTTCCTCTGGGCCGGCTCCCCAGGCAAGGAGGTGGTCCGCATTGACGTGGGCGTCGAATGCCCCGGTCTGTAGGACGTACCCGATCGCGAGGCCCGACGGGCCGTCGTCAAGCACCGGCTGTGCGTGGGACCTCAAGCCCTCGCTGGCAAGGCTCGTCGCGTCGAGGTCACCCAGCCGGAAACCACTCGTGCCGCGAGGACGGAGCACCGGATAGAGGATCGGCTCGGCCGCCAACCAGTCCTGCTCGGGTGCCTGCGACGGACCTGCCGGGGCCTCTGCAGGCGGGTGGTGGCCGCTGACGGGCGCATCCGGGTCGATCGGCGAGAGGATGTCTGGCGCCTCGTCTCTCAAGGCACCCGTTGGCTCGTCTCCGAGGTCGGGATCCCAGGCCATGGTTCCTCCTTCAGCGACCCTTCCAGGCCGCGGCACGCTTCTCGGTGAAAGCGGCCATCCCTTCCTTCTGGTCCTCGCTGGCGAACAGTCCGTAGAAGTTCCGGCGCTCGAATTCGAGTCCCGCCTCGAGTGGCAGTTCCTCAGCCCGGTTGACCGCTTCCTTGGCGGCGATCACCGCGAGCGGCGGCATCGCGGCTATTTCGGCAGCGATTTCGAGCGCGGTCGGCACCACGGCCTCCGGCGCCACGACGCGGGTCACGAGCCCGTGGGCCTCGGCCTCACGTGCCCCGATCGGTCGCGCGGTCAGGACCATCTCCATGGCCCTGGCCTTGCCGACGGCCCGCGTCAGCCGCTGGGTGCCGCCGGCACCCGGGATCACGCCCAGGCGGATCTCCGGCTGTCCGAACTGGGCATCCTCCCCCGCCACGATGATGTCGCAGGTCATCGCGAGTTCGCACCCGCCGCCCAGGGCATACCCGCGAACGGCTGCGATGAGCGGCTTCCGGATCCGCTTGATCCGCTCCCAGCGGTGGAAATGGTCATCGGTAACGAGCGACGCCGGCGTCTGCCCGGCCAACTCGCGAATATCGGCCCCGGCGGCGAATGCCCGATCTCCGGCACCGGTGACGACCACCGCCCGACAGGCTGGATTACGATCCAGCGACTCGAGCGCATCGGTCAGCTCGGCGATCAGGGCGAAGTTCAGGGCGTTGAGCACCTTCGGTCGATCAAGCGTCACGAGCGCAACGCCGTCAACCGGTCCGCCAGGTCCGCTGGCTGGCAGTTCGACCCGAATGGAAGGTGCCGCGGGTTCGGTATTGATCACTGACTACCCCTGTCCTGTGTCGGTCCAGTATCCACTGCCCGGGAAGGTCCCCGCTGAGTCGGTCCGTCGTCAGGTGGCGGCGAGCAGGTCGGGGGCCGCCTCGAGCACCAGGAACGTGGCGAGTCCAGGGGCGATCTCGCGCAGGAGGCGGCCCGCCGCGCGCATCGGGTCCGACCCGAGACCAGCGTCAAGCGAGGCGCGATCATCGAAGTCCATGGCTGCTGCCAGGACGAGGTCGGTCTCGGCGCCGAGACCCTGTGATACGCGCCAGATCCGCGTGGCACGAAGGCCGGGCGTGTCGGCCACCAGCGGCAGGTGTTCGTCGCGGTACCGCCGCTCGAGGGTCGCAAGCGCCTCCGGTCCACCTTCCGGTCGCCGGTAGAGCACGAGCAAGGTCGTCATTGCGGATCTCCTTTGGGTGGCTGCGTGGCCATCGGGTTGGCGTCGGCCCGCAGCGCGGCCTCGTCGGCCGTCGTCCGGTAGAACCCGGACAGGGCCTCGTTGAACAGGCCCGGCCGCCTGACGGTGACCTCGTGTCCGCAGTCGGGCGCAACAAACAAGCGGCTGTTGAGGATCTGGCGCGACAGTCCCCATGCATGGTCAACGGGAACGAACGGATCTCGGTCGCCGACGACGACCATCGTCGGTGCGTCGATCCGGTGGAGGTCGCGCGGCCCGAGGAGCGGTTGCGCTGCAACGTCGGCGGCAATCGCTGGCAGCAGCTTCTGCCAGCCCCCCACTCCCTGGCCTTCGTCGTGGCGACGGGACAGCGCGGCTGCCCAGGTCGGGTCCGTCGCCTCGATCTTGGGCGGATCCATCAGCGCGCGGACCACGCTGGTCCGCGGTTCTCGTTGGGTCGTGATCCCGATCACCACGAGCGTTCGGATCCGATCGGGTTGACGAGATGCGAACTGCAGGGCAGTCATGGCGCCCATCGAGAAACCCAACAGATGAAAAGTGCGCAGACCGAGGGCGTCCACGAATCCCTCGAGGTCCTCGACCATCCAGTCGTACTTGAACCCGTCGCCGGTGTCCCATCGGGTGCGCCCGTGGCCACGGGCGTCCGGTACGTGGAGGAGAAACGCTCGCTGGAAGAGCGGGATCTGGGCGGCGAAGTCCTCACGTCCGACCGAGGTTGCCCCATGCAGCATCACGATCGGGGGACCGGCCCCCATCACGTCGTAGCCGATGTCCAGCCCGTTGGCGCGAATGGTCGGCAAGGTCAGGACTCCGGCTTTCCCTCGACCCGGGCCTCCGCCGCCCGTTCGATCTGCAGGTAGCGTCGCCGGAAGTAGAGCAGTGGCCCGGCATCGTCCCAAGCGGCCTCGTGGGTATTCATGGTGTCCACACGTCCGATGAAGAGGTCGTGATCGCCCGCCGAGAACGTCTCGACGACCGTGCACTCGAGCGTTGCGATGGCGCCGTCGAGGAGCGGAAGACCGCTCGGGCCGAGTGTCCAGGCTGCGCCACAGAAGTCCTCACGGCCGGGCCGAACCGCGGCGTGGGCGAAGCAGTCGGAGAGTGCCTGCTGGCTGTCCGACAGGATGCTCACGGCGTAGCGGCCGTGCGCCTGGACCATCGGCGTGATGAACCGGCGCCGGTCCAGGGCGACCATGATCAGGGGCGGGTCCAGCGAGACCGATGACAGGGCGTTGACCGTGATCCCCTGGGGTCCATCCTTGGCGAGCGTGGTGACCACGGACACGCCGGTTGCGAAATGGCCCATCACCTGGCGAAAGCGGCCGGCTTCGATCTCCACGGGCTGAGTCTACGGGGCCACCTCGATTCGCGGCAGCGGGATCCCGCATGGCGGCCAGGGCCGGTGTCGATGAGGACCGGGGCCGCTACAATCCCGACGATGACAACCCGCCTCTGGGACCGCGCGGCCCTCGTCCCCGCCGGGACCGATCGACGCGTGCCGGCGGTCGTGGCGCTGCCCGCAGATCTGCCGACGGTGCCACAGCTGTTCGAGTTCATGCGAGATGCCGAGCTTCGATTCCAGACCCTTCGAATGCGGCTCGAAGAGCGGACCTTCGGCGCTCGAGGCGAGCAGGTCATGGCGATGGATGTCTCGATCCAGCACCCGGGACACGCCCGGGTGACCACGACCGAGGCAGGCGGCGGCACGGCCGGCAACTTCGAGCTATGGGTCGGTGACGGACTGACCGTCCGGACGTATTCCGGGAGGCATCAGCTCGGCACCGACCGCCCGATCCGGAACCGGCCGCGAGGGCTCGGCAGTGACTTCCCAGGCAGCTCGCGGGTCTACGAGCCCGTCACGCCATTGCCGCTCGAGACGCTTCCTGAACTGTTCGTCCATCCCGCCGGCTACTGCCAGAACGTCCTGGCCACGGGCCGGACATGGATATCCGGGACCGACATCGTCGCCGGGCGCGAGGCGATCATCCTCGAGTGCGATCACCCTCGATCTGTCGAGCGGACCGCGGATCGTCCCGATTTCCACCTCCAGATCGCGGTCGATCGAGCTGACGGGATCATCACGCGACTGACCGAATCCATGGGTGGCACCATCACCCGGGAGGCCGTCGTGACGTCGCTCGAGCCGGATGCCGTGCTCGCCCCGGGAGTCTTCGACTTCTCCTTCCCGGACGGGACGACGATGCTCTACTGAGGCGGTCGCCTCAGGCCGCTCATCCTCGGACGAGCGCTCCTTCGGAGCCATGGATCTCTGCGGAATCGTTGCAAAACCGCCTCGTGGCGCGCGTATAGTCGGCCCACGTTCGAAGCGAGTGCGGGTCCGAATGTCGCCCATGACCGGACCCTGAATGTGATTCGAACCTGGAGGACGGCCGAGCGCGGCGACAGGCCCTGCCGGCCACTTGTGAGGGAGGTCCCGTGCAAAGTCGATCCCGCGAGGATGTCATCAAGCAGGACATCCATGAGCTCCACCAGCTGGGCTATGCGCAGGAACTGTTCCGCACGATGGGCGGGTTCAGCAACTTCGCGATCAGCTTCTCGATCATCTCGATCCTGACCGGCGCGGTCATCCTGTACGACTACGGTCTCGCCTGGGCGGGCACCGCGGCCGTGCTGATCGGCTGGCCGCTCGTCACAGTCTTCGTTCTCGCCATCGCGGCGTCCATGGCGGAGATCGCATCGGCCTACCCCACGGCGGGTGGTCTCTACTACTGGGCGTCCAAGATGAAGGACAAGAACTGGGGCTGGTGGACCGCCTGGCTCAACCTGATCGGTCAGTTCGCGATCGTGGCCGGGATCAACTTCGCGGCCGCGTTCTTCCTGAACCAGACGATCATCACGCCGCTGCTCGGCGAGGGCTACCAGAACACCACCGAGATCCTCAAGGTCGGCGACTCTCTGGTGATCTCCGGGCAGCTGTTGACCATGGCCATCCTGATGATCGGACAGCTCGTCCTGAACATCGTCGGCATTCGCATTGTGGCGTTGCTCAACCAGGTCAGTGTCTGGTGGCACATCGTCTTCGTGGTACTGATTGCCGGTTCCCTGTTCATCCTCGGAACCAAAAGCACCGAGGTCGATTCCGGCCTGACCCTGTTTGCGATCCAGCCGCAGGACACGCTCGGGTCGTGGGAGATCCGGATCCCGCCGTGGGCCGGGGTGGATCCGGACACGAGTACGCCGCTGTTCCTGCTGTCCATGGGCGCGGCGAGCACGTATGCGCCGGTCTTCATCGCGTTCTTCTTCTCCCTGTTGCTCGCGAACTGGACGTATACGGGCTATGACGCCTCGGCGCATGTCGCGGAGGAGACGGTCGGCGCCCGCGTCGCCAGCGCCTGGGGACTGTTCCTGTCGGTCGCCGTCTCGGCCGTCGTCGGGTTCATCTTCCTGCTCGCGCTGACGCTCCATCTTCCAGATCTCACGCCGCTGTTCGGGCAGCTCGACGATGCGGAGAAGTACAGCCAGTACTACTTCGGCAACAACGCCGCCGTGAACTACATCCTCACGGAGAATCTCGGCGCCGGCCTCGGCGGACTCTTCGGTGGCGCCATCGCAATCGCCATGAGCTTCTGCGGCTTGTCGTCGGTCGCCTCCGCGGGTCGGATGCTGTTCGCCTTCGCTCGGGACGACGGGATGCCCGGCTCAGGCTGGCTGAAGAAGGTCTCCCACAAGTACCGAACGCCCGCGAACTCGCTTGTCGCGATGGTCGTCGGCGCGTTCATCCTGTCTGTCGTCGCCTTCATGGCTGGCGGCGGCACGGCCATCGTCATCGTCACCGCCATCAGCACGATCTTTCTGTACGCAGCGTACGGGATCACGATCTACTTGGGCCTCAGCACGAAGGAGTGGATCGGCCACCGCGTGTGGAGCCTGGGTCGCTGGTCGCGGCCGATCGCGATGATCGCGCTGTTCTGGGTCATCGTCCTGATGATCCTGTTCAGCTTCCCGACATCGGGCAACATTTCGATCACCTTCATGTTGATCGTGCTGGTCCTGCTCGCGGTCTACTACTTCGCCTACGCCAAGAACAAGTTCCAGGGTCCGCGGATCATGGGTGCGGACGACACACTGACGGAGATCGAACGCGAGTTCGAGCACGCCGCAGAGACCATCGTCACCTAGGCGATCCAATACTCGGCAACTCGAGGGCCGGCCGGCACCGCCGGCCGGCCCTCATGATTCCCCCACTGGCGTCCTGGAGAGAGATCAATGAGCAGCGACGGACATCACGACAAGCACCCGCGCCTGGCAGAACTGGAGGGGATGGTCCGGGACGGCCGGATCGACACGATCATCGTCGCCCTGACGGACATGCAGGGCCGGCTGATGGGGAAGCGCGTCCAGGGCGAGGCCTTTCTGAACGGCGTCATCGATCACGGCGCCCACTTCTGTACGTACCTGCTCGGCACGGACATGGAGATGAACACGCCCGACGGCTTCGCCCTCATGAACTGGGAGACCGGCTACGGCGACTGGATCGCCTCACCGGTCTGGGACACCCTCCGCGTTCTGCCGTGGCTGGAGAAGACCGCGCTGGTCCTGTCAGACACCGTTGACGAGGAAACGCAGGCCGAGATCCCGGTGTCCCCGAGGACGATCCTGAAGCGACAGGTCGAGCGAGCCGCCAAGGCGGGCATCACCGTCAAGGCGGGTTCCGAGTTCGAGTACTACGTCCTGAAGGACTCGTGGGACACCATCGCCGAGAACGGGTTCGCGATTCCGAAGCGTTTCGGCAACTACAACGAGGACTACCACCTCCTCCAGGCCACGAAGGCCGAGCCGCTCCATCGACTCCTGCGCAACCAGATGACGGCGGCTGGGATCCCGATCGAGTTCTCCAAGGGCGAGGCGGCGCCGGGCCAGCACGAGGTCAACATCCGCTACGACCACGTCCTCGAATCGGCGGACCGGAGTGTCCTGTTCAAGCACGGGGCGAAGGAGATCGCCTACCTCAACGGCTGGGGCATCACTTTCATGGCCAAGCCGGACCACACCTGGACCGGCTCCTCGGGCCACCTCCACATGAGCATCTGGGATGCCGATGGCAAGAATCCCCTGACGCACAACGAGGCCGATGACCTGCCGTACGGAATCAGCCGCCCGTTCAGCCAGTTCGTCGCGGGCATGATGCAGCTCTCCCGCGAACTTGCGCCGTTCATCGCCCCGTTCATCAACAGCTACAAGCGCTACGCATCGCTGTCGTGGGCGCCGGTCAACGTGGTCTGGGGCCGCGACAACCGGACCACCGGCTTCCGACTCGTAGGCCATGGCGCCGGCCTCCACGTGGAGAACCGGTTCCCGGGCGGAGACATGAACGCATACCTCACCTACGCGGCCATGATCGGCGCGGGCCTGTACGCCATGGAGCACGGCATCGAACTCACCCCCGAGTTCAAGGGCAACGGCTACATCGCGACCGGCGTCGAGCGCATGCCGCGCGCCCTGTGGGAGGCAATCCAGGCCCTGGAGCGGTCGGAAGCGGCCGTCGAGATCTTTGGCCAGGATGTCGTTGATCACTACCTCAACGCGGCTCGCGTCGAGCAGGATCTGTACGACTCGGTCGTCCACGACTGGGACCGCGAGCGGTACCTCGAGCGCGCCTGATCCTGGCGACCAGAACGAACAGCGGACCGGGTCCGACGGAAGGCGGGCCCCGGTCCGGCTGAGCACGATGCGCGAGATCAGTCGCTATCGGCGAGCATCGCTCCGGGAGCAGTTGGGCGACGTCGTCGGCTGGTTTCGATCCCACCCGGTCGCAGCGATCACGGTCGTCGTCCTGGGTGCCGGGTACGTCGCCCAGATCGTCTCACCACAGCGGCCAACAGGGCCGACGGATCTCTTCGTCGGCGAGTGCCTGTTTGCGCGGACGGGTGCGATCATCGACACCGAGCCCGGGGCACGTCCGATCGGTGGCCCGACCGACGTTGGGCCCATCGTCCTGGCCGGCGCCGCCGAGTACGCCCCGTGCAGCGGCTCGCACGGGCACGAGGTGCTGGCGGTCATCCCACTGACCGCCTCGACTGGCGTGTATGAGAACCAGCAGGCGACCGTTCAGGTCGCCTGCGAGGCGCGGTTCGAGCCGTACGTCGGCGCCCCGAGATCAGCCTCAGGGTACGAGACGTTTGCCGTCGTGCCCAGCCTCGACGATTGGGATGCTGGCATCCGCACCGGTCTTTGCCTGGTGGCTCGAAAGGACGGCCAGTGGATGACCGAGCCGGCCTCGGGGAGTGGCCACTGACGACCAGCGTGGCGCCTACCTGCCCGACGCTGAGTGCTGGGCATCTCCCAGGACCCAGGACGTGGCCCCAGCCTCGTCCCTGACCTCGATCCCCTCGGACGCGAGCCGATCCCGGACGAAATCTGCCGTCTCCCAGTCGCCGGACTCGCGGGCGGTGGCTCGCAGTGCGAGCAGCGCCGTGACGAACGGGTCGATCGCGCTTCGCGGGTCAGTGGCGCCGAGTTCCGCCGTCTCGCCGAGCCGCGCGATGAGTGATCGATAGGTGGCACCGGCGTTGTCGAGGTCTGGACTGTCCTCGCCTGCGCGGATCCGGGTCGCGATGGCAGAGTCGAACTCGAGCAGGACACCCACCGCGGCACGGACGTCACCGCGAGCGAGAGCGTCTCGAAAGTCACCTTCGCACCGACTCACGGAATCCAGGATCGCTTCCCTTGGCGAGCCCGCCGGCGCGTCGCCGACTCCGCGGCGGCCGGCGCGAGCCTCCGTGCGACGGCCGTCCGGTTCAGCGAGGGCCTCCCCACCCGACGCGAGATCCGCGGCGGCCTCCGCGAGCCGCTCAATCGGGAACTCGGTGCCCGACGGGAAGAAGTGGCTCTCACCACTCACCCGGACTGTTACCCCTCCGAGGCCCGCCACCGAAGCCAGTCCTCCCTCGAGATCAAGGATGAGCGCCGTGTGGCTGTCGACTCCGAGAATGAAGGCGCCCTCGGGCAGGGATTCTTCCAGCACCCGGAGCCGCCTCTCGCCGATATAGCAGAACCGCGTGTCGTGGTTGCCACCTTCGGCGTTGTCGTAATGGGGCACCACGGCGGCCCGGAGGCCGGTCGCCGGCCCGAGCAGGTCGAGGCCCTCCAGCCAACGGGGCTCCTCGCCGACCTTGTAGATCTCGTACACCGGAATCGTGACCACTCCCAGGGTCAGCGCCGCTGCGCTGGCCATGGTCAGGACGCCGCCGCCGGTCAACTTGCTGGCGAGCGCGTCGGGGATCGGGCCGCCCATCCACTGCCGAAGTGCGTAGCTTGGGCTCCCAGGTCCCGCCATCACGTACCGGGCCGCGCGGACCCGAGCCACGGCTGTTGCCAGGGTCACCTCGTCAACGTCGCGACTCAGATATGACGCAACGGCCACCGGTCGCCCGACGCTGGTCGCGAAGAATTCGCTCGTGCGAGCGCTGAGGATCTCTGCGTTCTCCTGGAACCCGTATGGCGTATCGACGATGACGCCGGGTACCAGCTCACCGTCGGGCCCAAGTCGATCGAACAGCACTCGATGTACCCGGGCCATCGTGGGCGCGGTTTCACCCGATCCCATGATGGCCAGGATGCGCGGCCCGGCAGCCGATGAACTCATTGGGGCCTTCCTCGAGTCAGGTCAGCCGCCCGGCCGGAGCGTTCCGCTGAAGACCTGCCACGCGAGCAGGGACTTGGCCACCAGGCTCATGACCATGTAGGTCTTCTCGCCAACGAGGTAGTCGCGCCAGCGGCCAATCTTCTTGTACTGGAGGACCATCGTGATTGCGAAGATGTTGAAGGCCACGAAGAGCGACCCGACGATCACGTAGACGAAGGCCGGGATGCCGGCTCCTTCGGGCAGGTCTGCCTGGGCCCCGTAGGCGAGGAGGATCGAGAAGATGCCGATCCACGGCGCGATGCCGGCGATGCAGCCGAAGATGTAGTGCTTCCAGTCCGGGTTGTCGCGGCGGCCCTCGTTGGCCGCTTCCATGCTCCAGCCGAACAGGATCATGGCGATGTTGGCACCGGCGATCGCCACGAGCGCGGGGAGATCCCGGATGTATGAGATGTAGGCGATGGCCACGATCATCACGGTGCTGCTGAACGAATATTCGACCCAGCGAAGCGGGTTCATGCCCCGCGCGAGCCATCCTTCGTAGCGCGCCCGGAGAGGCCAGCCGGCGATGAAGTGGGCGATGGCGCTCATGGCCAGGAACGAGGCGATGAACCAGGCAAGAGGGAAGGAGAACAGCTCGACGCTGGTCTGCTCAATGCCGACGAAGGTTCCGTTCTCGAGGATCGGCTTGACCGTCGGGACGTACGGAGCGAAGACGGCGACCGTGCTGGCAACCGCCAGCATGGCGATGAACTGGGCTCCGTGGAGGAACGCGAGGACGCGATTCCAGCGGGCGAGTGAACGGGCCCGATCGAGCGGGATGGTGGCTGACGTCATCGGGTGGGCTCCTGAGTGCGGTGGTTACAGCCCCGAAGCCCCGCCCGAGGGCGAGACTTCGGGAGCGTGAGGGAAGGATGCGCCCGGGTGACCGGGCTTGGCCAGCGGCCGTGCTACGGAAGCAGGACCGCGTTGATGACGTGGATGACGCCGTTGCTCGCCGGGATGTTGGCCGCGACGATCGTGGCCCCGAACGCGCTCGAAGTCGTGATCACACCGGCGTTGCTGACCTGGAACGATCCGCCGTTGAGGGTGCTGATCGTCTTCAGCTGGCCAGCCATCTTCGGCAGGACGCTGTTCGAGAAGTGGCGGCCTTCCTCCACGTGGTAGAGGAGGATGTTGGCCAGGGCGCCGTTGCCGAACGCGCTGTCCACGCCACCGGCGTTGATGAAGTCGATGACGTCAGCCTCGGTCAGGCTCGCGTCGAGCAGTGTCGAGAAGGTGGATACGAACGCGGCATCCGTGGGGGCAAAGACCGTGTACTTGTCCGTGCCGTTGAGGGCGTCAACGAGGCCGGCCTTGATGACCGCGGCCTGGAGGATGTCGAACTCGCCATCATCCGCGAGGACGATGCCGACGATGGTGTCGCTGGAGGCTTTGGCCGGCTGAACCACGCTTCGGGCGAAGACGGGCGCGGCGACCAGGGTCAGAGCGACGAGTGCGGCCGAGAGGCCAAGAAAGAAACGGCGCATGGGTTGGTTCCCTTTCGTGCTGCGATTGCCGTTCGTGGCACCGAATTTCGGCGTCATGCGAACGAAATGGACGCGGATCCCGGGGCTGATGGCCCCAGGTAGGTGGCCAGACCCTCCTCGAGGGTCGTGAGTCGACGCGGCAATGCTGCAAGCAGCGGAGCCGTGTCAACGGTCGCCGGCTGATTGATGAAGTCGACCGCATCCGGCGTGAGCGGCGGCGACGGGAGGAGCTGCATCGGCCAGGCGATGAGCTTCATGAGTGGGGCCGGCGCGGGCAGGATCGGTCGGCGGATGCCGGCGACCCGGAGCGCGCGGACGATGACCTGGCGCATCGAGATGACCTCGGGGCCCCCGATCTCGAACACGCGGTCGGCCGCGGCGTCGGACGCGAGGGCGTCGGCCACGATCCCGGCGACGTCGCCGAGAAAGATCGGTGCCAGCTTCTGCCCGCCAAAGTTCGTCATCGGCACGAACGGGAGGAGCCGGGCGAACCCGATGAACCGATTGAGCGACACATCCCGGGGCCCGAAGACCCAGGTCGGACGGACGATGGACCAGGTGATCCCGGAGCCGCGAACGGCCTCCTCCGCGCGCCACTTGGCACGGAACCAGTGACGCTCGGCGTTTGCGGCGGCTCCGGCACCGGAGACGTAGAGCAGGCGCCCCACGCCGGCTGCCCGGGCTGCGGCGACCAGCCGCTCAGTTCCTTCGGCATCGACCTCGACGAAGGTGTCACCTCGACGCGGGCGCTCGATCGGTGAGCCCGGGAACGCGAGGCTGATGACGAGCTGATCGACGCCGGCCAGCGCGGTTTCGACGCCCTCGCCGGTTCGGACGTTAGCGTGACGGATCTCGATGTCATCGCTGAGCTGGCCACGGGCGGCCTCGCCGCGGGATGACAGGACCACGACCCGCGCGCCTCGGCGGCGCAGCTCGGTCGCAATGGCCGATCCCACGAAGCCCGTCCCGCCGGCCACGGCGACCGTCGTGCGCTGTGCGGTCGGTTCGATGACCGGGGCCGGCTCGAAGATCGACCGGGTCGCGATCTCCCGGAACCCGAAGATGGAAGCCAACTGGGACTTCACGACGAGGGCATGCGCCAAGCGACCGAGCGGGCCGAGGGGCAGTTCGTATTCGATGTGATCGTCGATCCGGGTCCCGCCGTCCACTGCGGTGAAGGTGTGAGTGTGGACCCAGCGGCGGTAGGGCCCGCGGAGTTGGACGTCGCTGAAGCTTCGTCCCTCATCGACGCCCTCGATGCGGGTCACCCACCGCAGTGGGATCCCGGCGATCGGGCGAACGGTGTACTCGATCAGCTGGCCTTCATGCATCGGCGCAGGGGCGCTGTGCATCTCGAAACCGAGGGCCGCCGGGGTGATCCGTCCGAGGTTGGCCGGATCGGAGTAGAAGTCCCAGGCTCTGTCGAGCTGTGCGGGAACCACCTGTGAGGCTGTGATCGTGTAGGTCGTCATGCGTGTGTTCCTTGGCGGGGGTGGAGGCGCCCCCTGGGAGGAAGGGAGCGCCTCCGGATTGGGTCAGAGACCCTGAGAACTAGCGCTCGACGCGCCGCGTGGCGAGGCGTGCAGCCCCGAGCAGCGAGACGAGGGCCGCACCGATCAGGAGCACCGAGACCGGCGACGTCGTGACGACGGCGGCGGGCGACTCGATGGTGTCGGTGGCGGGCGCGGCGACGGCATCGACACCGACGACCGCGGTGAGCGTGGCGGGAGTAGCGGTCAGCGAGCCGATCGCGAAGACGCTATACGAGGTGCCAGCCGCGAGATCGAGAGCTCCCGGATCAAGCGGGCAGACGGTGTTGTCGGCGTTGGCGCAGACCTTCAGGTCGTAGGACCCGGCGTCGAGCGTCAGGTAGCCGGTCGCGTTCGGGTAGGCCAGGTTCTCGACGACCTTGGCGGCGCCGTCCTGGGTCAGGACATCGACCGCGGGGGTGTCAGAGGAGAAGTGAACGACGCGGACCTGCGTCTTGTCGGCCACCGGTGCCGGAGCGTCCGTGATGATCTGGGCCTCGATGGTGGCCAGTTTGTTGGTGGCGGCGATGGTGTAGTGGGTGCCGGCCGTGAGGGCGACGCCGTTGGCGACGATCGGGCAGATGGTCGCATCCGCAGCGGCGCAGACCTTCAGGTCGTAGGTGCCGGCGGGAAGAGCAACGTAGGCGGACAGATCGCCGAACTTGAGGTTGGCAAGCGGGGCCCCAACCTTGGCACCGTTGACGTACACGTCAACCGCGGGGGCATCCGGTGATGCATGGAGGACGCGAACCATCGCGTCGTTGGCGGCGGCAACGGGGCTGGCAGCGAACGCCATGGTGGCGATGGCCGCGCCGGTGATCGCCAATCGAGTGATCTTCGAGAACATCTGAGCGAACCTCCTGGTTGGTCGGCTTCGGGCCGCACCACTGCTTGGGTGAGACGCTCTTGGCGCCTCTTCTGTTGAACCTCTGTACAAGGTCTGTCCAGACTTTAGCCCAGTGCGTGTACCGTTGTCAAGGGTTTGACGAGAGAATTGGATGTGGTAGATTGCACAAAGCATGTACACCATCAAGCAGGCAGCGCAGCGCAGCGGTGTCCCGGTCTCGCTCCTGCGGGCCTGGGAGCGTCGCTATGGCGTGGTCGCGCCTGTCCGCTCGACCGGCGGCTATCGCCTGTACGACGACGAGTCCATCGCCCGACTTCGGGCCATGAAGGTCCTTGTGGACGGTGGGTGGGCGGCGTCGCAGGCGGCCGCAACCGTTCTCGCCGAGCCGGAGCGCATCCAGGACATGATCGGCACTGAGGAGCCGCGCGGGTCGGCGGGCGAGGCGCGTCGCGGGTCTCCGCTTGCGGACGACGACGTGCTGGTTCGCGCGGCGCGCGACTACGACAGCGTGGCTATGGAAGGTGCGCTCGACACGCTCTTTGGGCGAGGGTCGTATGAGTCCGTCATTGACGATTTCGTGCTACCTGCGGTCGCCGCGCTGGGAACGGCGTGGGAAGACGGGCGCCTGGACGTGGCGGGAGAGCACCTCGCCAGCGCTGCCATCCAGCGGCGTCTTGCCTCGCTGTTCGATCTGGCGGGCGCGCCGCGGCCGGGTTCCGTGGTGGTGGTCGGGCTGCCAAGCGGCGCTCGGCACGAGATCGGCACGCTCGCCTTTGCTGTCGCCCTGCGTCGCCACGGCAGCAACGTGCTCTACATCGGGCAAGACGTCCCGACATCCTCGTGGGTCCACGTGACGGGTGGAGAGGTCGCCGGCGCGGTGATCGGCGTCCCTCGCATGGAGGACGTCGCGGCGGCGCGCGAGGTCGTGGATGCCCTGCATCGTGAACATCCGGGTCTTCGAGTTGCCTTGGGCGGCCCAGGGGCTGGCGCGGCGGCCCAGCCCGGGAACCGGGTCGTGGGTCCGCGAACCACGGACGCCGCGGCAGCTGTCGCCGAGTTCCTGGGCGCCGGCTGAGACCGGCCCGCATCGCTAGGATTACGTCACTCCCCGACCCCGGACCCACGGGCAACCCGGATAACGAATTCTCGGCACGTACCCAGGAGAGACTCCATGCGACTCGAGGGCAAGGTTTCCATCATCACGGGCGGCGGAGGCGGCATGGGCCGCGTCGCGGCGCTGATGTTCGCGGCCGAGGGCGCCAAGGTCGTTGTCGCGGAATTCAGTGAGGCGGCCGGCGAGGAGACGGTTCGTCTGGTGCGCGAAGCCGGTGGCGAGGCGACCTTCGTGAAGGCCAATGTTGCCGACGAAGCAAGCGCGAAGGGCATGGTTGACCACGCGATGGCCACATACGGTCGGGTCGACGTGCTTTACAACAACGCCGGGATCATGCCGGAGGAGGACCACTCGGTCATCGACACGTCGGTCGAGGCCTGGGATCGGGTCATGGCGGTCAACGTTCGGGGGGTTTTCCTGGGTTGCAAGTACGCGATCCCGGAGATGGTCAAGCAGGGTTCAGGCTCGATCATCAACATCGCGAGCTTCGTCGCCCTGATGGGCTGCTCCAATCCACAGGACGCCTACACGGCATCCAAGGGTGCGGTCCTGGCCCTGACGAAGTCCCTCGCGGTCCAGTTCGCCCCGAGCGGGGTTCGAACCAACGCAATCTGCCCCGGCCCGGTCGAGACGCCGCTCCTGATGGACTGGCTGGTCAAGGACGAGGAGGCCAAGCGAATCCGGCTGGCCCGCAACCCGACTGGCCGATTCGGCAAGCCCGAGGAGATCGTCGCGATGGGGATCTACCTCGCGAGCGACGAGTCCCGCTGGACGAATGGCGCCCAGATGGTCGTGGACGGCGGGATCACGGTCAACTACTTCTAGGCGAGGGCGCGCGAGCGCGGGAGCGCTGGGTCAGGCCTGTTCGCGCAGGCGACGGAGCGTGTCGGACGCCCCCGAGACGATGAGCCCGTCACCGACCGCGAGAACCCGATCAGCGGGGGGGTTCGGCTCGTAGTCGCCAGGTCCCTGCACGATGGCGAGCAGATGGATCCCCTCCTCGACCAGGGACGCCACCGTTCGACCGGCGAGTGGGCCGTCGGCAGCAACCTCGACCTCTTCCATCGAAAAGGCCAACTGGCCGTGCGACAGTGCATAGTCGATGAAATCCGCCACCCGGGGTCGAGTGGCCAATTCGGCGATCTGGCGCCCGGCCCGCGTGTATGGCGACACGACGCGATCGGCGCCAGCCTGCAGCACCTTGGATTCGGCGCCGACGTAGTTCGCGCGCGCAACGATGAAGAGGTTCGGATTTATGGCTCGCGCCGACAGCGTCACGTACACGTTATTGGCATCCGAGTCGATCGTGGTGATCAGGCCCCGTGCCCTCCCGATCCCGGCCAGGTGCAGGACCTCGTCCCGTGTGGCATCGCCCTCGACGACCAGGTAGCCATCCGCCAATGCCGTCTCGAGCGAGGCGGGATTGATATCCACGATCACGAACGGAATATTCGCGTGCTCGAACTCCCGGGCCACCGTCGCGCCGACACGGCCGTAGCCGCACAGGATGAAGTGATTCGTCAGTGCGCCGACCGCGTCCCTCATCCGTCGTTGCTCCCTCCTGCCACTCGCGACCTCGCTCAAAACGGACTCCGCCACGATCCCGATCGACCCGAAGATGACGACGACCCCGCCGATGGACACGATCATCGTCCAGATGCGACCGACCGTGTCGAGCGGCCGGACCTCGTTGTAGCCAACCGTCGTCATGGTCGTCACGGTCATGTAGAGGCCATCCTCGAACGACCAGCCGACCAGAACGACATAGCCGAGCGATCCGATGATCGTCGCCGCCAGAACGACCGCGATCCACAGCCGAACGTGCCCGCGGACCGACGTCGCCCAGCGTGTCGCATTCGGGCCTGGGCGGCGGGTCGCTCGCGCCGTTCCGCCAGATTGGGTGGTCATGAGGTAAATCTAACCGGCTCGGTGCGCGACCGTCGACAGGTCCGGGGACTGCCGCCGGCTCGGTGGCTCCGTTGCCGGAGGTATCATCGAACCACATTCACCCGCGCCTTCCGCGCCGCTCGACCGGGATCGGGCGACGCCCCAACCGAGGATCCGACCGATGACTGTTGAGCACACTACGTCCGGCGTCAGTGCCCTGAAAATGATGATCGGCGGCCAGTCCGTCGATGCCGCCGACGGGCAGACATTCGAGATCGTCAACCCTGCGACCGGGGCCGTTATTGCGACGGCACCCCTGGGTGGCAAGCATGACGTTGACTTCGCGGTCGCGGCCGCCCAGAAGGCATTCGAGGATCCGAAGGGCTGGGCCAACTGGGCTGCCGGCAAGCGTGGCCGGACCCTCGCCAAGTTCGCGGCGATCATCAAGGACCACAGCGAGGAGTTGTCCTGGCTGGAGACCCGCAACATCGGCAAGCCGATCGGCTCGTCGCGCGGCGAGATCATCGGCTCCAGCCTCGTCTTCGACTACTACGCCGGCGCCGCGAACAAGGTCTTCGGCCAGACGATCCCGGTCTCCAAGCCTGGCCTCGACCTCACCCTTCGCGAGCCGATCGGCGTCGTCGGGCTCATCGTGCCGTGGAACTTCCCGCTCCTGATGGCCAGCTGGAAGCTGGGACCCGCGCTCGCGGCGGGCAATACCTGCATCCTCAAGCCGGCCAGCCTGTCGCCGATGACGGCGCTCCGGATCGGTGAACTGGCGCTGGAGGCCGGCATTCCGGCCGGCGTTCTGAACGTCGTGACGGGTCCCGGTGGATCAGCCGGCGCGGCGATCGCCGGACATCCAGGGATCGGGAAGGTCGCCTTCACCGGCGAGACCACGACCGGTCAGGAGATCATGCGTCTGGCCAGCAACAACGTGAAGAAGATCAGCCTCGAGCTCGGTGGCAAGAGCCCCAACGTGATCTACGCCGATGCGAACCTCGAGCGATTCGCGGCCGAGTCGCCGTACTCGGTCTTCGACAACTGCGGGCAGGATTGCTGCGCTCGCAGCCGGATCCTCGTCGAGCGGTCGGTCCACGAACGCGTGGTCGAGCTCTTCGCAGAAGCCACCCGCAAGGTGGTGGTCGGCAACCCGGAGGACGAGGCGACAGAAGTCGGGACACTGGTCAGCTTCAAGCAGCGGGACCGCGTCCGCGACTACATCGAGATCGGGCTCGGAGAGGGCGCGAACCTGGTGGTCGGCGGCGAGGCGCCGGACGATGAGTCCCTGGCGCAGGGTGCCTACCTCATGCCGGCCGTTTTCGATGGCGTCAACAACGACATGCGAATCGCCCGCGAGGAAATCTTCGGTCCGGTGGTCTCGATCATCCCGTTCGATACCGAGGAGGAGGCGATCCGCCTCGCCAACGCCACGCCGTACGGGCTGTCTGGTTCCGTCTGGAGCCGCGACATCGGCCGGGCGCTCCGAACCGCCAAGGGCATCCAGGCCGGCGTGCTGTCGATCAACTCGAACAGCAGCGTCCACACCGAGGCGCCGTTTGGCGGCTACAAGATGTCCGGCATCGGGCGCGAGCTCGGCATGTCGGCCATTGAGCTGTACACCGAGACGAAGAACATCTTCATCGACATTCGTGCCTAGCCACGGGCTCGGCCTTCGCGATCAGGGTGCCCGACACGGATCGGGCGCCCGCGGCCCTAGCTGCCACCGGCAAACTCGGGTGCGCGCAGGTCCGGGTGGTGGCGCGCGAGCCAGTCGACGAGCGCGAAGTGGGTCGTCTTGAACGCCAGCTCGGCCCATGGCAACGCGGCCGCATCGAACGTCCGGATCTCGAGCGCCTCTGGCGTCGGGGCGGCGAAACCGCCGACAACCCGAGCTTCGAGCACCAGGACCACCACCGCCGCCTCGAGTCGCGTGTAGAACCCGACGATCTCGCCGGGCTCCACGAGCATCCCCGTCTCCTCGAGCGTCTCGCGGACTGCCGCCTCTGAGACCGTCT
>JBDTOF010000304.1:0-2073 GCA_039933375.1 Chloroflexota bacterium | reverse complement strand
TGCAGGACGAGTACGAGGCGATCTACTGCATCGTCGACTACCACGCCCTGACGAGTACCCACGATCCGGATCGGATGCGGCGCCAGACCCGCGAAATGGCGGCAGCACTGGTGGCGCTGGGTCTCGATCCCGAGCGCTGCACGCTGTTCGTCCAGAGCCATCGGCCCGAGCACACCGAACTGGCCTGGCTTCTCGCGACGGTGACGCCGGTCTCCTGGCTCGAGCGGACCCCGACGTACAAGGAGAAGAAGCAGAACCAGCCCGATGATGTCAACCACGGCCTGCTGACCTACCCGGTCCTCCAGGCCGCGGACATCGTCATCTACAAGGCGAACACCGTGCCGGTGGGCAAGGACCAGGCCGCCCACCTGGAGCTGTCACGCGAGATCGTTCGAGCCTTCAACAACCGCTACGGGGATACGTTTCCAGAGCCGCAGGCGGTGTTCACCGATGCCCCGGTGGTCCTCGGCACGGACGGCGTCCGGAAGATGTCGAAATCGCTCGGCAACGCGATCGAGATCTTCGCTTCGGAGGACGAGATCCGACGGCAGGTCATGTCGATGGTCACCGACACCCAGCGGATCAAGCGGACGGATCCCGGGCGGCCCGAGGTCTGCAACGTCTGCCAGCTGCAGCGGTTCTTCGGGGAGGACTACATCCAGCTCTGGGATGGCGAGCGGACTGCCCGGACCGGCTGCGTGGACATGAAGCGCCTGCTCTCGGATCGGATCATCCGGCACTACGCACCGGCGCGCGAGCGATATGCCGAGCTGATGGCCCACCCAGACGAGGTTGACGGGATCCTGGAAGCCGGGGCGGACCGGCTCAGGCCGATGGCCGCCGCGACGATGGATGAAGTCCGACACAAGATGGGGCTCCGGTAGGCCGGGCCCGAAACGGGAGGCGGATGACGTGAGCTTCGAGCTGACGCAGCGCGAGCGCCGCTTGCTGGACATCGTCCTCATGCTCTCGGCCGTCGCCCTCGGGTTCGTCGTCCTGGGCTTCCTGGCGAATCTGCTCGTGGCGTTCGGCGACATCATCCTGGTCTTCTTCCTGGCCTGGCTACTCGCCTTCATCCTGACGCCGATCGTGACGAAGGTCGCCGCGGTATCGCATATCAATCGAACCGGCGCCGTGGTCCTCGTGTACGTCCTGCTCTTCGGAGGGCTGCTGTTCCTGATGGTCGGCGTGGCAGGCGCCGTTGCCGCATCGATCAGCGACTTCCTTGCCAGCGTGCCGACTTTCAGGACCGACCTGCCTGTCATCGTGGCGCCGTGGCAGGCGCGTCTCGATGGGCTCGGGCTGAGTGGCGTCGATCTCACCGCTCAGGCCGGGATCTTCCTCGACAACCTGAGCCGCTACGCGAGCGAACTCGCGGGGCCGCTCCAGCAGATCGCGGTCGCGAGCCTCGGGGCGATCGCGAACCTTCTACTGATCCTGATCCTGTCCCTGTACATGGTGGCGGACCGGGACCGCCTGCTGGCCTTCCTCTTCCGCCTGTCGCCGCCCCAGTACAAGGTGCAATCCCGGGTCCTGGAGGAGAGCATCTCGCGGTCGTTCGGAGGATTCCTCCGCGGCCAGGCGATCATGGGACTCGCCTACGCGGCCGTGGCGCTGATCGCCAGCCTCGTGTTCCGCCTCGACTACGCGGCCGGGACCACCGCCGCCGCGGGCCTGCTGATGCTGATCCCGTTCTTCGGTCCGTTCTTCGCCTGGGCGCCTCCGGTCCTCGTTGCCCTCGTCTCGCGCCCGGATGCCACGGTCCCCGTCCTGGCGATCATGGCTATCGGCTGGCTCGGGGTCATGAACGTCATCCAGCCGCGGATCATGGCCCAGGCCCTCAAGATCCACCCGATCGTGGTCCTGGGGTCGGTCCTCGTCGGCGGCAAGATCGCGGGGATCAGTGGCGCGATCTTCGGAATCCCGATTGCGGCGGTCCTGTCCGCACTCCTGCTCCAAACCCTCGGGCGCGCGGTTGACTCCGGACCGGTGGCGGCTCGGGCAGCGCAGCGGGTCGGTCAGCGCGAGGGTCGCCGGGTCCGTGTCCCGCGGGAGCCCAACCCGGCGACGGAT
>JBDTOF010000303.1:0-4502 GCA_039933375.1 Chloroflexota bacterium | reverse complement strand
GCGTACGCGCTGATCGCCTGAACGTAGACGCCTGCGAAGCGGCCGGATGTCGGCACCACGACCTTGATCTCGGGACCGCCGGAGGCGGCTGAGGCATCACGGTTCGACAGTGCGTTGTACGTCCAGCGAACAGTGATCGGGGTCTCGCCGGAGGCGATCGTCCCGGGCTTCGCGATGACCGGTACGAAGTTGCCCTTCGCGTTCAGGTCCTTGAAGAACTCGAGACCCTTCGACGCGTCATCGAGCGAGCCGCCGTTGGCGAGCGAAGCCGCGAAGACGGTCTGGATCGCCTGGTTGGACGCGAGCGGGTCGCCGGGCAGAGCGACCTGGTTGGCGTACTCGGGCTTGAGCAGGTCTGACCAGTCGGCCGGAACATTGGCCACGGCGGCAGTGTTCACCTCGAAGGAGAGCACGCCGTAGTAGTCGCCGTACCAGAAGCCATCCGCGTCCTTGGCGCTATCCGGGATCGTGTCCCAGGTTGCGACCTTGTAGGGCTGGATGAGGCCGTCGGCCTTGGCCTGGGGGCCGAAGGCGAGTCCGACGTCGATGACATCGGGGGCCTGCGGGCCGGGGTTGTCCTTGTTCGCCTTGATCGCCTCGACCTCGTCGCCGGAACCTGCGTTCGGGTCGAGCTCGTTGACCTCGAGGCCGTACTTGGCCTTGAATCCGTCGATGACGTTCTGGCCGGTGGCGCCGTCACGCGGTCCGTAGTTGCACCAGTCATGGGGCAGGGCGATGGTGGTAAGAGTGCCCTCAGCCTTGGCGGCGTCAACAAGGGCCTGCATCGGATCGGCGGGGGCCTCCGACGCCGGTGCCGCTGAGGCGGGAGCCTCGGTGGCCGGAGCCTGCGAGGCGGCGCCGCCACAGGCGGCGACGACGATCGCGAGAATCGCCCCACCAACCGCGAGGCGGGACATCGTGCGGGTTCTGATCAACTTCTCCTCCAGATACGTGATGCGCGACCGAGCGTCGCGCATTGAATTCGATTGCTGGGTACGGGACGGGTCCGCCAGTGCGACATGCCACCAACATCGAAGCTTGCGCCGGGGTTGGGGTACGCGCGTGGTCGGGGATCGTCCAGCCCGAGCACATCGTCGGCGCACATAGTGGGTGCGCGGACAACGTAGCGTCAAGCCTGAAGCCGACGATCGATGTGGATATCTCCGTGGTGACACGGACCGGAATCAGAAGCCGGCGACGGGGTCCGTCGCCGGCTCGTTCATTGCAGTGCTAGTCCAGGCCTAGGACGGGACCCATGCCTTCCAGACGGACTCGTGCTCGTCGACCCACTTCTTGGCGGCCTGATCGGCCGTCATTCCCTGGTTGGTGATGTAGTCGGAGACGAGGTTCTGATCTTCATTTGTCCAGCTGAAGTTCTTGATCATCGTCGCGGCGGCGCCGCCGTCCTCATTGAACTTCGTCCGGATGATCTTGTTGAGGTTGTAGCTCGGATAGTCGCAGGCGACCTTCTCGAGATCCGCATCGCAGCCGGCCGTGTACTCGGGCAGCTTGATCTGGGTCAGCTTCACCTGGGCGTGGATCCAGTGCGGATCCCACCAGTAGAAGAGAAGCGGCTTCTGCTGGGCATCGGACTGCTTGATGGCCTCAACGGTGGCGTTCTCGCTGCCCGAGAAGATGACCTTGTAGTTCAGTCCCAGGTTTGTCATCAGCGCCTCGTCGTACTGAACGTACGACGGGTCGGTGCCGAGGAACTGGCCCTTGTCGCCGGACTCCGAGGTCTTGAACAGGTCCGCGTACTTGTTCAGGTTGTTCCAGTCGGTGATGTCCGGGTACTTGTCCACCATCCAGGTCGGCACGTACCAGCCGATGATCCCGATGTTGCCCGTCTGGCCGCCATCCATCGCGACCTTCTTGTCTTCCATGTAGATCTTCTCGAGATCCGGGTGGCCCCAGTTCTCCATGATCACATCCACTTCGCCGGACTCGAAGCCCTGCCAGGAGACGTCTTCCTTGAGATCCTTGAGGTTGACGGTGTAGCCCATCTTCTCGCGCAGGACGTACGCGGCGACGGCTGCGTCGGCCTCGTATCCGACCCACGGGTTGACCGCGATGTTCACGGGCGCCTTGGTGGTCGCCCCTGATCCGCCGCAGGCGGCGAACGCGAGTGCGATCACGATCGCTCCCGCGGCGAGCCGTCCCATGTGTTTCGTCTTCACGCTTGCTCCTCCACTTCGCCGCCGCGGATCCATGCCCGTGACGCCAACTTCCGACTCGGTGGTCGATCGGCCAATGGTGCACCGTTGGGCGCCGGATTGCCACCCGTATGCACCGTCTGGTGTCGAATGTCAGCCCCCGGGCACCCTCGAGGCACCACCGGGCAGCGATCCATCGCGCTGGCCGGAACCTGCACCCTGGGTGATCCGGTCGAGCATGATCCCGAGCGCAACGATGGCGATTCCGGCCGCCAGACCCTCGCCGAAGAAGTCGCGCCGAGCGAAGCCGGCCACCACGTCGTAGCCGAGCGCGCCGCCTCCCACGAGACCACCGACGACGACCATGGCCAGGACCAGGATGATCCCCTGGTTGGCGGCGACGAGGAGGGCGGGCCGCGCGAGTGGCAACTCCACCTTGAAGAGCAGCTGGCGGGGCGTAGTACCGGCCGAGATGGCCGCCTCCCGAACCGGAGCTGAGACGGTGCGCACACCAATTTCCACGAGCCGGATGACGGGCGGCACGGCATAGATGAGGGCCGCCACGATGCCGGTGAACCGCGTCGGCCCGAAGAGCGCCACCGCCGGCAGGAGGTAGACGAAGGCGGGCATCGTCTGGGCCGCGTCCAGCAGCGGTCGCAGGACCACGGAGAAGCGATCGTTGCGGGCCGACAGGACCCCGAGCAGGAGGCCGACGGCAAGCGTCAGGATCGTCGCGACCATGACGGCGGTCAGCGTCTGCATCCCGTGCTCCCACATCTGGAACGTCGCCAGGATGCCCAGACAGGCCGCCGCGATGATCGCGACCCGCGGTCCACTTACGAGCACCGCGATACCGATGATGACAATGGCGACAAGCCACCACGGCGCCGAGGTGAGCACCGTCTGAATTGGATTGATCAATCCGTAGGTCGTGACGTTCTTCATCCATTCGGTGAGGTCGAAGAGGTTGAGCGCGACCCAGTGCACGATGTCGTTGATCGGTGTCCGGAACGAGAAGTGGAGGTTCTCGGGAAAGGCGTCGCCGCCAAGGGCCAGATTGCCCGCCGCGACCGCCGCCGCGCAGATCCCGGCGGCGATGGCCGCCGCCGGTCGCCCCGTTCTCCCGAAGATGGCGATCGGGCCGCCCGGCTTGGCGGGATCAAGGCGCTCGCTGGCCTGAGTGGTGAGTCGATCCAGCATGATCGCCATGATCACGATCGCGATGCCGGCGTCGAAGGCCAGGCCAACGTCGTTGATCTGGAGTGCCTTGATGATGTTCTTGCCCAGGCCAGGGGCGTCGATCAGGGCGGTGATCACGACCATCGAGAGGGCCATCATGATCGTCTGGTTGATGCCGAGGATGATCGTCCGACGGGCCATCGGCAGCTGCACCTTGGAAAGCAACTGGCGACTCGTGGAGCCGAGTGACGTGGCCGCCTCCACCGAGGCCGGTGCCACGCCGCGGATCCCAAGCGCGGTGATCCTGATGGCGGGCGGAACGGCGTAGATCATCGTGACGATCGCCGCGGTGGCCGGGCCGATCAGGAAGAAGAGCGTGAACGGCGCCAGGTAGGCGAACGTCGGCATGATCTGCATCACGTCGAGGATCGGCCGGAGGGCATTCATGAAGCGGTCAGAGCGCCCGGCCGCGATTCCGAGCGGAATGCCGATCGCCAGTGAGATGACCACGGCGGCCAGGGTCAGGGCGAGTGTGTCGACGCTCCGCTCCCAGAGTCCCAGGACGCCGAACGACAGGAAGCCCGTTGCCACGAGCCCGGCCATGCGCCATCTGCCGACCGCGAATCCGAGGATCGCGCCGATCGCCGTCAGTCCCGGCCACGACAGGCCGTGAAGGATCAGCATGAACAGATCGAAGAGAGCCGTGATGCCGCCCCGGACGCCGTTGACGAAGATCACCAGGATGATGTTCGAGTTGCGGTTGGCATCGACCCACTCGCGGATGTCGTTGATCTGTCGGAACACTGGCGCGTCGTTGTCATGGGGGAGCGTGTACTGGCCGGCAAAGGCGACGTAGAGGGCGACGGCGGCCAGAGCGAGCAGCAGCGCCCAGACCTTGCGCGGGACCGGAGCCGTCACGCGGCCGACGGCCGTTGCCGCGCTCACCTCAGGAGGCCTCGCCGCCGACCGCCGTCAGGATCTGGACCCGGTCCACGACACCGAGCACGTTCCCGTCTTCGGTGACGCGGATGGCCTTCTCGCTGCCGATGGCGGTCGGAACCGCGTCCTGGATGATCGTCTCCGCCGGGAGCTCCGGACCATCGGCGGCGTCCTCGTCCCGCGCGGCACGCATGATCCAGCGCAGCGTCAGGACGCTCGCGCGCGGCACGT
>JBDTOF010000302.1:0-1723 GCA_039933375.1 Chloroflexota bacterium | reverse complement strand
CGGGCCCAGGGGTCAAAGGCCCCGATCCAGCGGCTGGCCGACCGGATCAGCGAGACCTTCGTTCCGGCGGTCTTGCTCGTTGCGACACTGACATTCCTCGCCTGGTTTATCGGCGGCCCCGAGCCGCGGACAACCCTCGCGCTGACGGCCTTCATCGGGGTCGTCATCATCGCCTGCCCGTGCGCCATGGGTCTGGCAACGCCCACCGCGATCATGGTCGGGACCGGCAAGGGCGCCGAAGTCGGGATCCTCATCCGCGGGGGTGAGGCCCTCGAGCGTGCGGGCAAGGTCGATACCGTCGTCCTGGACAAGACCGGGACCCTGACGCTCGGCCGGCCGGCCATCGCCGCGATCGTTCCGGCCAAGGGTATGACGACCGAGCGACTGCTCGACCTGACGGCATCAATCGAACGCGGGAGCGAGCACCCGCTGGGCGAGGCCATCGTGCGCCGCGCACGGGAGGACGAACTGGGGTTCCTCGAGGTCGAGGGGTTCGAAGCGATCGCCGGCCGCGGTGTTCGCGGAACGGTGGATGGACTCGCTGTCGTTGCCGGAAGCGCGCGTCTGCTGACGGAACTTGGTGTGGACATCGCCGGGCTCAGCGACGCCGCCGCCCAGGCCGCCGAGCAGGGATCGACCAACGCCTGGGTCTCCGTCGATGGTCAGCTCGGTGGGCTGTTCTCGATCGCCGACCCAGTCAAGCCTGAGTCGGCCACGGCGATCCGCGAACTGCATGCCCTCGGTCTTGACGTCTGGCTCCTGACCGGCGACGCCTCAGCCACGGCCATCTCGGTGGCGCGCCAGGTCGGGATTCCATTGGATCGGGTAAGCGCCGAGGTCCTGCCGGAAGACAAGGACGCCACCATCTCGCGACTCCAGGCGGAGGGCCGAACGGTCGCGATGGTCGGTGACGGCATCAACGATGCGCCGGCCCTGGCCCGAGCGGATATCGGGATTGCGATCGGCACCGGCGCCGACGTTGCGATCGAGGCGTCCGACGTGACGCTGGTGGGCGGAGACCCGCGGCTCGTGGCATCGGCCATCGGGCTGTCCAGGGCGACCATCCGGGTCGTGCGCCAGAACCTGTTCTGGGCGTTCGCCTACAACGTGCTGCTGATTCCGGTCGCCATGGGGATCCTGTATCCGGCCTTCGGGGTAACGCTCAACCCGGCGCTGGCGGCCGGAGCCATGGCGTTGTCGTCTGTCTCGGTCGTGACGAACTCGCTCCGACTCCGGTCCGTCGACGTCCGACCGGGTCACATCCGACCCCTCCGCCGCGGGCCGCTCGGTGTGGTTCGCGATGGGGCGTTCCTGCTCGTCGTGGCCGTCGTGGCACTCGCGATTGCCGGGGGAGTGCTAGCCGCGGACCGCGCCGTTGACGCGTCGAGCCGCGCGATCGCGGTGACCGCCCAGGGCGGTCAGTTCGTGCCCGCGGACCTCACGATCCGGGCCGGCGAGCGGGTCGTGGTCGTACTCACGAACGATGATTCGGTCGTCCACGACTGGAGCGTCACGGGCGTGGCCAATGTCGAGATCCCGGCCAGACCGGGACAGACCGCCCGCCTCCGATTCGCCCTGGATACGCCTGGGACCTACGAGATCCGGTGCACGATCCCAGGGCACGCCGAGGCTGGCATGGTCGGAGTGCTGCTGGTTACTTCGAAATAAGCCGGCGCCTGGTCGCCCCAGACGCCGGCCCCGCGAGAGCGGCTAGTTGATGACG
>JBDTOF010000301.1:0-1532 GCA_039933375.1 Chloroflexota bacterium | reverse complement strand
CAGTGTCGCGACATCGCCGGGGCACTTGCAGCGGCTGGGCATCGATTCGACGGGATCGACGGCTGGGCCGATGGCCGCGTACCGTCGTACCGCGATCTCACCTACGCGGTGGCGGCGATCGGGCTTGAGCCGCGTCGCATTCGAGCCTGGCCCACCCAGGACGAGATCGGTGACCTCTACCTGGAGGTGACCTCGGCACCGGACGATTACCTGCAGACGACCGCGCCGAACCTCGATCTCGAGGAAATCCAGGCATTGGTCGGCGGTGACGGATCGGAGCGCGAGCGCATCTGGTCCGATTGGGATCGGGTCCAGGCCGTCCTCTTCGAGCGGATCAGCCCCGAGGCCTGATCCGGAACGCGTTCAGTCGGGGCGCGGCGCCGATCCAGCTTCTCCCTGGTCAGGGTCGGCGGGATCATCCTCGATCACGATCACGCGCATGGCCTCAGCCGCCGTGACACCGATCGCCTCGCCCTCCTCGCGCGCCCAGTCCCGGATCCTGGATTCGAGGCGAGCCGGGTCCTTGATCTGGCTGGCGTGCTGCCGAAGCGCCTCGATCTTCCGATCAAGGGTCGCGGTCACGTCGACGCGCGCGGTCGGACTGTTCGACCAGAACAGGTAGAGCCGCCGAACGACGTGCGGGGCGAGGCCGTCGCGTGCCAGCCACGGAAAAGTCATCGGGTTGCGCGCGGCTGGGTAGACCGCATCCACCGCCGCCATTGCAGCCGCCCGATGATCGGCGTGGTTGACGCCGCCATCGCCATGGAAGAGCGTTTCCGGATCCGTGGTCAGAACGGCATCGGGCCGAAACGTCCGGATTTCGCGCACCAGGAGCTCCCGCAGCGGCAGCTCGTTTGCCACGGCTCCATCGGGCTGATGGAGGAAGGAGACCCCTGCATAGCCGATGACCGTGGCCGCGGCTCGCTGTTCCGCCTCGCGCGTTGCTGCCAGCGCCAGGGGATCTGCGGCGAAGTCCTCGCCACCCTGGTCACCACTGGAGCAGCAGACAAGCCAGCCGCTCGAGCCGGCGTCGATCCAGCGAGCGGCGGTCGCGGCTGGGCCAAAGTCCGCGTCGTCAGGATGCGCGACGATGACCATGAACCGATCCGGGCGCCAGTCATGGGCGAGTGCGACGTCCGTCGGCATGGTTCGCGCTAGCCCTCCAGACTCGCCCGAGCTGCCCGCGCCTCTGCGAGCGCCGCGAGGACCTCGGTTGCATGGCCGTCGGCCTTGACCTGCGGCCATGATCGGACGATGACGCCATCAGGACCAACCAGGAAGGTCGATCGCTGGATTCCCATGTACTTCTTGCCGAGGAACGTCTTCTGCTGCCACGCCCCGTAAGCATCGGCGACTGCGTGATCCTCGTCGGACAGGAGCGTGAACGGCAGGTTGAACTTCTCGCGGAACCGGGCATGGCTGGCGGCGCCGTCGGGGCTGATCCCCCAGACCTCGGCGCCCGCGTTCCGAATGTCGGCGTCGATGTCCCGGAACTGGCAGGACTCAACCGTGCAGCCAGGGGTGTCGTCCTT
>JBDTOF010000300.1:0-1971 GCA_039933375.1 Chloroflexota bacterium | reverse complement strand
GCCCCCCAGGCCATCGCGTTGATCGTGAAATCACGCCGGGCGAGGTCGTCCTCGATCCGATCCCCGAATTCGACCCGGTGCGGTCGTCGGAAATCGGCGTAGTCGTGGTCGGAGCGGAAGGTCGTGATTTCGTGCAGCTCGTTGTCTCGACCGAGGGCCACCGTTCCGAACCGGTTCTCGTAGACCGCGTCCGGAAAGAGCTCGAGAATCCGCTCCGGGCGAGCGTCCGTCGCGAGATCCCAGTCGGCAGGTTCGCGCCCCAGCAGGACATCACGAATCGAACCACCCACGACATAGGCCGCATGGCCCGAAGCCCAGAATCGATCGAGGATCTGCAGGACGGAATCGGGCGGGCGGATGTCCACGGCGATATCGCCGCCGATCAGTTCCGGCCCAGGAACAGGTATGTCCGCCAGGCATCGTTCCGCTCGTCCGACAGGTACGGCGTGAACATCGAATAGAGGTCGCTCCTGGGCTCGAATGGGTGGCGAACGAGCCGCAAACGCGCCTCGTCCAGCGTCTTGCTCCCCTTGCGGTGGTTGCAGGACTTGCAGGCCGCCACGAGGTTCTCCCAGGTGTGTGTCCCGCCGCGGTGACGGGGGATCACGTGGTCCAGCGTCAGGTCATGGGCGACGTGGCCGCAGTATTGGCAGGTGTGGCGGTCGCGGGTGAAGACTTCGCGCCGCGTCAGTTTCACCCGGGGTCGCGGCCGCCGGATGCGGTGCTGAAGACGAATGACCGACGGCGCCTGGAACTCGGTTCGCGGGGTCCGGATCACCTGGTGGTCGTATTCGAGGACTTCGGCTTTCTCGCCGAACACGAGTCGGAACGCACGAGGCAGATTCGTGACGTTCAGCGGCTCGTAATCCTGGTTCAGGACGAGCACGACGCCGTTCATGGCCGCGATGCTAGCAACGGACTGCCGATCACGCTCGACCGACCGCCGATCCGGTGGCGGGATCCCAACCGCCGGCCTGGCCGACCTTGGTCGTGAGCGGCCTCCCGAGGGCTTGCGCGGCGAACCTCGCGGCCGCCAGGACGCCTTCGAGATCGAGACCGTGATCCCAGCCCGACGCATCGAGGAAGTACACGAGATCCTCGGTCGCGAGATTGCCCGCGGCACCCGGCGCGTATGGACAGCCACCGGTCCCACCCGCGGCGGAATCGAAGGCTCGAATCCCGGCTGAGAGGCCTGCCGCAACATTGGCCAGGGCGGTCCCGCGGGTGTCGTGGAAGTGATACCCGATCTGGTCCGCGAGGATCCCTGCCGCGAGCGCGGCGTGCGTCAACGCGAGGACCTGCGATGGAACCCCGACCCCGATCGTGTCCCCGAAGCAGACCTCATTGACCCCGAGCTCGAGGAGCCGCAGGGCCACCGCCACCGCCCGGCCCGGGTCAACCGCCCCCGTGAATGGGCAGCCAAACGCCGTGGACACATAGCCGCGACGCCACCAGCCCAGCTCGGACGCCCGTGCCAGGACGGGCGCAAACGCCTCGAGCGAGGCGTCCACGGTCATCCCGATGTTCCGCTCGGTGAAGGCGTCGCTGGCCGCGGTGAAGACCGCGAGCGCGCTCGCCCCGGCCGCTTCGGCCCGCTCCATGCCTCGCAGGTTCGGGACCAGGACCGGGTAGCGGACTCCGGTGATGGCGGGGAGCCGCGGCACCAGGTCGTCCGCGTCGGCGAGCTGCGGGATGGCGCGCGGGGAGACGAAGCTGGTCGCCTCGATGTCCCGGAGTCCCGCCGCGACCAGCAACTCGATGTAGCGGAGCTTCGCCTCGAGCGGAACCAGGGCCGACTCGTTCTGGAGTCCGTCGCGCGGCCCTACCTCGTAAATGCGAACGTGGTCGGGCATGGTCAGGGGGCGTCCGCGCTCGTTCGTCGTCGGGCCCGACCGCGCGTCAGACGAGGGGCGGGTCCATCGCTCGCTCGATGCGGGCGATCTGGACCTCGATGCGGGCGATCTCCTCGGT
>JBDTOF010000299.1:0-2156 GCA_039933375.1 Chloroflexota bacterium | reverse complement strand
GTCAGGCCCGAGTACGCCTTGCCGATCGTGACAAGGCGCCCGCTCTCATCGTCGCGCACGGCGAACGTGTAGTCGGACAGGACCCCGTGGCGTCGGCCATGCCCAACCTCGACCCCGACCACCACACAATCCAGCGTCGCCAGGGCCTTCTTCATCTTGAGCCAGCCATAGCCTCGGCGCCCGGGCGAGTACGCGCTCGCCGGGTCCTTGACCATCAGACCCTCGTTGCGCCGCTCACGGGCGGCGGTGAAGGCATGTTCCAGACCCACCGCTGAATCCACCGTCGCAAGATGCGACAGAGCGAACCGGCCCCCGTCGTCGGCGAGCGGCAGGCCAAGCGCCTCGAGGCGCGCGCGCCGGAGGTCCAGGTGCTCGTCGAGCAGCGGCTCCACCGGGACGCCTCCCCCCGGCCCGAGGCCGAGCGCGTCGAAGGCCACGTAGATCACGGGCACTTCGGCGAGGATCGCAGCTGAGGGTTCCTTGCGACCAAGTCGCGCCTGGAGGCCCACGAACGGGAGGACCGTTCCGTCGCGATAGCCGAGCAGCTCGCCATCGAGGATGCCGTCCCAATCGAGGTCACAGGCCGCGGCGATGACTTCCGGGTAGCCCCTCGAAATGTCGTGGAGGTCCCGGGAGTAGAGACGCACGGTGTCGCCGAGCTTGTGGAGCTGGGCCCGGATCCCGTCGTACTTGTCCTCGACCCAGACCGTTGGCCCAAGGCGCCGCATGATCTCCGCCGCATCCTCGGCCGGGGAGGCCAGCATGAACTTGAGGGGATGGAACAGGGTCATCCGGGCACTGTCGAGCGTCCCGTCGCGTGCCAGCGTCGCGGTCCGCCCCAGATCGCCAGTCAGCATGCCGGCACGCTTTACGGCGTCCGGCGGTCGATCGAAGGCGCGGGAGATGGCGGCCTCGACGAGTCCCTCCCGCAGCCCGATCCGCAGATCCCCGGACAGCACGCGAACGATGCCCTTGGCGGTCGGCGGATCGCACCGCTCGAGCAACTCGCGGAAGATCATGCCCTTGGCAAGTGAGCCCGACGCCACCTCGGTGGCTGCGAAGGCCTCGGCAACGTCCGGGAGGCTCGGAGCATTCTCTGGATCCGGGCTGTGACCCGAATGCTCCAGGATGTCCTCGATGGCGCGGCCGAGATCCGAGTGACGATCGTAAGCCGCGGTCAGCGCCTCGGTTCCGACCCCGGCGACCTCGGCGACGGCGGTTGACATCGTGACCCAGCCGAGTCCGGTCGCGCGTTGGTCCGTCTCCGCGAACGCCCGGCCGGTCAGAAAGACAACCGCGATCGGCAGCTCCGTCGCGTCCAGGGTCCGGAGGTAGTCGGCGAGGAGGGCCGTCTTCTCGGAGGTGCGCGAGTGGGCCGCGACGCGCTCCGCGAGCTCACTCCAGCGACGCATGGTGGCGATGGTATACCGTGCCCTCGTGGCCGGCCGAACGTGGTTTCCTGGATCGATCGAGGGACGTCTCGTGGTCCTTCGCCACCACGTGCCAGAGAACCTGGCGGCGTTCCGGCGCTGGTATGCGGACCCGGAGATCGCGCGCCTGGCGCGCTACCAGGAAGGCCCGATGCGGCCCGAGGAGATCGATCGATTCTTCCAGGCACGCGTCATCGGTCCGGAATCACTGGCCATGGCCATCCACGAGCGCTCGACGGATCGGTTGATCGGGACCTGCGCCCTCAGCCAGATGGACGCCGACAACGGATCGGCGATGTTCCACATCACGATCGGGGAGAAGGACGCCTGGGGGCGCGGCTCCGGGACCGAAGCGACACGGCTCATGGTCGATCACGCCTTCGGGACGCTCAAGTTGCATCGCGTCTCGCTGTCCGTGTTCGAGTTCAACGAGCGAGCCATTCGAGCGTATGCGGCCTGTGGGTTCGTGGCTGAAGGTCGGGCCCGCGAGGCGATCTGGCGCGATCGCCGATGGTGGGATGAGGTGACCATGAGCATTCTCGAATCCGATTGGCGGAAACGAAACGGGCGAGCGGCGGCGACTCCGACGGAGCAGACCGGCGTCGCGGCGCCCCCAACCGGGAGGTAGGACATGGCATCGAACGGGCCGGCGGCTGAAGCTGCGCGCGCGGCGTTTCGCGAGCTGATGGACGCCAAGGGTCACGCCGTCGAGAACGCTCGATCGGC
>JBDTOF010000298.1:0-9463 GCA_039933375.1 Chloroflexota bacterium | reverse complement strand
ACCGGCGTGTGGCTCACCCAGTTCTACCATCCGACTCAGTCGTCCGCTCGTGAAAGCGTCGTCTACATCATGAACGTGGCGCCGGTCGGCGATCTCGTCCGCGGCGTTCACTTCTGGGTCGCCAACGTCGTCATGGCCACCGTCCTGCTGCATATGGGCCGGATCTTCGCCACCGGCTCGTACAAGCGGCCCCGGGAGGCAAACTGGCTGATCGGGCTTGGCCTGCTCGGCGTGACCTTGGCCCTGACCTTCACGGGCACGGTCCTCAAATGGGACCAGGAGGGCTACGAGGCGCTCGGCCACAACGTCGAAATCGGCAACCTGCTGGGTGCCTTTGGCGGCTGGTTCGCCGAGGATTTCACGAGCAGCCTGTCGATCCTGGGCCGGCTGTACACGGCTCACGTCGTCATCCTCCCGGCGCTCGGGACGCTGCTCCTGATCGCCCACTTCCTGCTCGTCAAGCGTCATGGCATGTCGGCTCTGCCGGCTGAAGCCGATGCAGCCGTCTCTGGCGGCCCGGTTCCGGCCAAAGGCGGCTCGACCTTCGCCGTCCACCTCGTGCGGATGGCCGGTTTCGGACTGCTGATGCTTGGAATTGCGACCGTCCTTGCCATCGTCCTTCCGGCCGCTCTTGGCGATCGCCCCATCCCGGGCACCGAGACCACGAAGCCACCGTGGATGTTCCTGGTCTTCTACCCGTTCGAGGATTGGTTCGGACTTCCGGCCCTGCTGTGGGTTCCAGCCGTCCTGTTCGGTGCGCTCGCGCTCGTTCCGTTCCTCGACCGGAGCCCGTACCGATCGCCGGCGCGCCGACGGGTGTTCATCGCCATCGGGGTCTTCGTTGCCGTGGCAGCTGTAGCGCTGGTGATCTACGCCCTGATCACGGTTCCCCAGCCCCATATCCAGGGGGCGATGTGATGGCAGCCATCCTCTTCCGGTTGGGACTCCTGGCCGCCGGCATGGGCGCGCTCGAGGTCGGCATCGGCGATGCACTCGCCCATGGTTCCCTCGCTGGCTGGGCGCTCGCACTCCTGGTCGGCCTTCCATTGATCGTCGCCGGGTCGGCTTGTTTCATGGTTCCGCTGCTGAGCGGAACGACCCAGAAAGGTTCCACCGATGCGTAGATCCATGCCCGTCGCCCTCGTCCTCGGGCTCGCCCTGTCCCTCAGTGCCGGATTGGCCGCGGTGGCCCACGAAGGCAGCGGTGAAGCGAAGGTTCAGGTCGAGCCTGCAGCTGTCACGGCCGGAGAAACCGTCGTCCTGGCCGGCAGCGGCCTCGAGCCGGACAGCGATCGGGTCCTCGTGCTGGTCGGCGGGGACCTCACCGTCGCGCTCGGCATTGTCAAGACCGACGCCGAAGGCATGTTTTCCCAGGCACTGACGATCCCCGCCCATCTGCCCTCGGGCACCTTCGAGCTGCAGGCGATCGGCGACGAGACGCTGACGACGCCGCTCTCGGTGACGGCAGCGGCCGGCGGAGCCGCGGCGACTTCCGGTCCACCGGACGCGGGCTCAACGATCATGCCGCGCGAACGCCCGCAGATCGAGCTGGCGCTGATCATCGTGCTCATCGCCATGGTGATCGGCGTCGGCGGATGGCTCGCCTGGCGAGCTGAACGATTCGGGGGTTCTCACCCGGCGTGACCGATGCAGGGCGTCCTGCTCGAGACCTACTGGATGAGGATCAAACTCGTCACGATCACAACCGCGAGGAAGGCGCCGACGGCGGTCAACGGAAGACTCTTGGATGAGGCCCGCTGCTCAACGCGGAGGCGGAGGAGCACCTGCCGAGCGACGGCGTAGACCACGAAAGCGGCCACGAAAACGATCCCCCCAAGGGCTGGCCGACCCGCGAGGACGATGGCCCCCGTCACGATCGCGATGGCCAGGCCGGTGGCCGATTCGAGGAGTTGCGTGGGAACGCGACGGGCACCGACACGACGGTCCGACGACCAGATTCCCCACCGTGAAGCCGTGCAGCGTCCTGCGCAGCAGCCGGTCAGGAAGCATCCAACCCGGCCGATGGCGACGGCAAGGAACACGCCGGGCGTGCTGGCATCGAGCACCGAGCCGATCGGCAGGTCGAGGAGGCGCATGGCCATGGCTCCTACGACGGGGAAGACGAGGAGGAAGCCATCGACGGCCCACCCGCCTCGGATGATCGACTCGTCGGGGTGAAGAGCTGCGTAGAGCACCTTCGCCCCGATCAGACCAGATACGATCGCTGCGGCGGACGCGATCAGAGCATCGCCGACCGGCAGGCCCCAGGGCCCGAGAATCGCGGCCTGGATGACGACGGCGAGCACGATGCCGGCGATACCCAGAGCCGTGTAGATGCCAGGCATCACCGCCGGCTGTCTCGCCAGGGGGGCCAGAAGGGCCCAGCGGGTCTTGACCGGGCTGGCCTCTTTCTCTGCAAGCGCCCACCGGCGCCACGACCAGCTGGCTGGTTGGATCACCTGGCGGCGATCCGCCTGCGAACCCGAGGGCGCCCGAAAACCTCGAGCCGCACCACGGATCAACTCGGCGTCCACGTTCCATTGACCGGGCTGGAGTCCGTAGACCCACGTCGTGATCGACACGGGCCCCGTACCGGGGATGACCCCCTCGATCCTTTCGTCCTTCGTGAAGGTGTTGCCGGCCGTGGAAATGCTCGGTGTATCGACGCGGCGCCCCGTGAAGCGGACTGTGACGTCAGACGGCTCGCCATCGGTCCCTGAATCGAACGAGTACGTAGCGACGAGGGCTTCTGGCTCGACCGAATCCGACGTGTCGGAAGATCCTGGCAAACGCCCGTCGCCGGCCCGGACCTGTCCAGGACGGGAAGCGGCCGCAGGTCCGGTACTCCGGCGCCCGCCTTGTTTCCTCGTCTTCGCCCCGGCTCGTCGTGCCATCAGCTGGGGTCCATGTCTGCGAACCGGATCTCGGACGGATCGGCAGAACCATGGGACATCCGCCGAAGCGCGCGTGCCAGAAGCACAGTGACGGGGAGCTCTTCGGACAGGGCAAAGACCTCCTCGATCGAAGGATTTGTACAACTAGACCGCAATAGTATCTACAGGAATGGTGATCACTGCGTGCAGCGGCACTTCTGGTCGATCCGAAGGGCGCTTCTCATCTCACGCTCACCTTTGTCTCACCGCAGCTTCAGCGGTGGACCACAGCCTGCATCCATGCTTCTGCGACCCGTCGAGATCGAGCTCCAGTCCTGCAGCCCGTCGCTCGAGACCCGCGATGAGCTCGACGCGCTCCTGAGAGCCGAGCTCGGCCGGAGCGGATCCCATCGGAGACCACTCGCGGTCGTACCCACCCGCCAACAACCGCTGCCACGCCCCTTGTAGGAAGGACTCTCACATGACCCGTCGCTCCCAAGCCAACAATCGCTCGCTGGACTCTTCCCGGAGCCGTGAGGTCGAGCCCCTCGTCAGTCAACCACGTGCGCGGCCCGCGGTGCCACGGGCGCTGCGGCTCGGTATCTTCGGGGCGCTGACCCTGGTGATCGGCGGTGCCGCCATCTTCCTGGTCGTGACTCGCCTCCTGGGTCCCAGCGCCTCGGACACCGCCGCGATCCAGGTCCACGCCAGCATGGGCGGATTCGATCCGCCCGCGCTGACCGTCAAGGCTGGTCAGACGGTGAAGGTCGAGCTGAGCAGCATGGACTCGTCGATGCACAGCGACGGCGGCGGCTGGCACCAGTTCGCAATCGACGCACTCGGAGTCGACTGGAAGGTCGGACCGCTGGCCAGTGAGGTGTTCGAGTTCACGGCGCCCGCCACAGCCGGCACGTACAGCTGGTACTGCGACATCTGCTGCGGCGGCAAGGCCAACCCGTCCATGCAGGGAACGCTCACTGTGACCTCCTGATGCGCGCTGTTGGCGCCAACCTCTTGGCTCGACCCCGGCTGATCCTCGTCGCCCTTGGCGTCGTCTTCGCCTCCGCGGCAGCGGCAATTCTCCTTGCCGGGGGCCAGAGCGGAACGATGGACCACGGCGGACTCGCGGACCTGAGCCTGCCGACGATTCTGACCGCCGGGTTCCTTGACGGCTTCAACCCGTGCGCCTTCGGGGTCCTGATTCTCTTCGCGACGTTCGCGCTTGGCCTGGCCGCGCGGGAATCGCTCGCTTCCGGCGGGTCAGGAGGAACCCCGGACGCGAGAGCGGCCAGCCGTACCGTGCTGGGCCTCGGTGCCTTCTTTGTCGCAGGCGTTCTCCTCACTTACTTCCTGCTCGGCCTCGGCCTCCTGAGCGCGGTAGCAGGCCTGACCAACTTCGGGGGCAATCACCTGCCCAGCCGAATCGCCGCGCTGGTCTCCATCGGTCTCGGCCTGTGGATGATCCGCGATGTCCTCCTTCCGGATGCAACCTGGAAGCTCGAGGCGCCCCACGCGCTGCATGGGCGGATGCGCACCTGGGCTCGGACGAGCTCTCCGGTCGCTCTCTTCGGCGGCGGGATCCTGATCGGTCTGTGCACCGTGCCCTGCAGTGGGGCGATTTACCTTGGCGTCGTAGCCCTGCTCGGTGCGAGCGGGACCGTTGCCGCCGGGCTCGGAGGACTCGTTCTGTACAACCTCGCCTACATCACGCCGTTGGTCGTACTCCTCGTCCTCGCGAGCAGGCCCGGCCTGATCCGGATCGTGAACCGCTGGCATCTCGAACACTCGAGCGGTACCAAGATCCTGATGGCCGTGGTCGTGGTCGCGCTCGGGTTCGCGATCCTGCTGACGGTCTGACCGCTCAGTACAGGCTGAGCGGGTTCACAAGACGGCCGCCCATCTCGACCCGCAGGTCCAGATGCGGTCCGGTCGCCTTGCCGGTCTCGCCGACGGTGGCAATGGACTCGCCTCTGGCGACGGCCTGGCCTCGCTGGACCGTGACCTCACGGTTGTGGTTGTAGGTCGAAACCATCCCATCCGGATGACGGATCTCGACGACGAAGCCTCCCCCGTTCGTCCTCCAGCCGGCGAAGGTGACCGTT
Organism: Chloroflexota bacterium; assembly: GCA_039933375.1. Taxonomy (GTDB): domain Bacteria; phylum Chloroflexota; class Limnocylindria; order Limnocylindrales; family CSP1-4; genus UBA5189. The sequence continues at coordinate 4,488 of JBDTOF010000298.1, read as the reverse complement.
CCCGCCGCGATGGCGCGAACGGTCGTCCCGGACGGTCCGGCAATGTCGATCCCGGGGTGGCGGGCGGAGAAGCGCGTCGTGATCGTCCCACGGATTGGAAGGGGCCACACATGCGAGCCCGGGTCAGCCGGCGAGGCTGGGGCGACCGCGACCACCCGGGGAGCCGGTGGGCGCTCGGGCATCGGCCCGCCGCCCGGGACCAGCACCCGTTGCCCGGCCACGAGGCGGTCCGGGTCGATCCCGTCGTTCCAGGGCGCAATGAGGTCGAGGTCGGCGCGGTGCCAGATCGCGATCTGCCAGAGCGTGTCACCTCTCCGCACGACATGTGTCGGGCCGGCCGGGGGCGTCGGTTGGACCGCGGGCGGAGGTGTCTCCACGAGAATTGGGGCCAGGTCGTCCTTGGACGCACGAACGGACTCTTGATGCAGGAGCCGGACCGGCACATCGTCTCGTTCAGGCAGGTTGACCTGGCGGAACAGTTCCGCGGGGATCTCGGACAGCGACGAGGGTGGGTCAGCATGAACCGACGCTGCGGGAACGAACAGGATTGTCAGGCCGCCAAGCACCAGCGTTGCCGTTGGAATCAGGACGAGGAGGTGAGGCCATCGACCCCGGACCCCGACGAAGTGGCCTGGTTGGTGGGTGCGGTAGCGGGAGACGTGGGAGCCATGTTTGGACAGGCGCAATGGTTGTCCTCCAGATAGTGGCCGCCCAACCTCGGGGACCTGGCGGCCGCGGACGTATGCGGGGTGTGAGGCACGCAGGGACAGTCGGAGGATCGAGGAGCAACCTGATTCCCAGGTGAGACGTGGCTTTGCAGTTCATGAGAGGCGAGTCGGGCTCGACGACCGGTTGGCTCGACGGGTCTGCCTTCTCAGCCGGACGTTAGCCGGTCCTCATCGCTTCCTCAGGTCCCGCGGTTGAACTTGGGTCATGCCGGACCTCCTGTTGATCCTGCTCCTCGTGGCCGCCATCCTCCTCATCGCCGACCTGCTCCTCGCGGGCGGGGCGATGACGATGACGGGAATGTCTGCGATGGTCGGGGTCGTTGCCCACCCGCTCGCGGCCGGCGCCATCGTCGCGCTCATCTTCGTGCTCTTCCTCGTCCTGGGCAGGCAGGGGTAGTCGTGCTGCGGGAAGAAATCCGAGCGCAGTTTGACGCTGGGGGCCACCAAGTCGTGAATATCACGATTCGGGACGGCTACCATCCGAACTCGATCGTGGCACGTGCCGGGATGCCCCTTCGACTCGTCCTCAGACGCGACGAGGACGATGCCTGCTCCGAGAGGGTCGTCTTCTCCAGCCCGAGGCTCGACCGACGCGTTTCCCTGACCGGGACGACGACGATCGACCTCCCCGCCCAGCCCCCGGGGCAAGTGCGGTTCACCTGCGGTATGGGTCGTTACCGCGGGCGCATCGACCTCGTCGACGAGGAAGCGCCGCCGACCCTGAAAGTGCGCGAGTGGATCTCCGCCCACCAGGGCCCAGGTGGCGCAGCGCTCCTCATGTGGCTGACCTTGCTGCCGCTCATTGCACTCGCTGCGGTCATCCTGCTGGACGGCATGGCGGCCACCGCGACCGCCAGCGCTGCCCTCGTCGCGTGGCTGGCCGGCGGCGCATGGGCCGTTGCGCGATCCCCTCGACCAAACTGACATAGACCCGATGCCGTTCATCATCGATATCGATCCCGTTGCCCTGACGCTCCTCGGATTCCCGATCCGCTGGTACGGGCTGATCCTGGTCGTCGCGGTCGGTACCGCGATATGGGTCGCCGGACGTGAGGGGCGCCGTCGTGGCGTCGAGCCACAGATCGTCTCGGACGCGGCCATCTGGGTTGGTGCAGCCGCCCTCGTCGGTGGGCGCGCGCTGTATATGCTCCAGAACGAAATCGGCTCGTTGACCCAGCACCCGGCCCATTTTCTGATGATCTGGATGGGCGGCCTGTCCTTCTACGGCGGCCTGATCGGCGCTCTCATCGCCCTCGCTCTCTTTGCCCGCCGGCGTGGGATGCCCATACTCGTGGCGCTCGACGTCGCCGCTCCGGCGGCGGCGATCGGCCAGGCGATCGGCCATGTGGGGTGTCTGATCGGCGGCGACTCGTTCGGGATCCCGACCGACCTGCCCTGGGCGATCGTCTATCGCAATCCGAACGCCATGGCGCCGCTGAACATCCCGCTCCACCCGACGCAGGCGTACGAGGCGATCCTCCTTGCGCTCCTGTTCGCTGCGCTGTGGCTGAACCGCGACCGTCTCGGGCGACTCGGCAGTGGGGTTGTCGCCAGCGCGTACCTCATCGGCCTGGCCGCGATCCGCTTCGGGCTGTTCTTCCTGCGTGACGAGCCAGCCGTGCTTCTCGGGCTCAAGACCGCCCAGCTGATCGGGCTCGGGATCGCGATTCTGGCGATCGTCCTCTTCACCGTCGCGCGCCGGCCGCGTGCCACCACCACCCCAGCACTGGAGGCCAGCCGTCCATGACAGCTCACGCTCACGATCCCGTGCATCTCGAAGCCAACACCGAGCGCGGCTCGGCCACGGTGCCGACCGTCGCGCCAGCCGTACGACCTCGGTGGCTGCTGCCAGTCGCGCTCGGCGCGATCGTCGTCGTCGGCCTGGTCGCCGGGGGATTCCTCTCGCTCTCAACCGTGCTCTACGCCGGGCTGATCGGGGGGATGCTCCTCATGCATGTTGGCGGCCACGGTCAGGGCAGCCGCGGGCACGGCGGCCACGGGCACGCTGATGGAGAAGGAGGAGGATCGGGGTCCACCTCCGAGGATCTCAGCGGGGGCTCATCGAACGCTCAGCAAGAAAAGGCAGGCTCAGTTGGAGGGTTCGATGGGCGAGCCACGAACGAGACGATGGAGAATGGGAACGACGACCGTGACCGACGCAGTTCAAGCAGCTGCCACTGAGGGCGGCGTGATCGATTGCTGCGGTGCCGTGACGGGCGGCTATACGCCCGACACGATTCGGGTGACCGCCCGCAAACCGGTCCGGCTGTTCTTCCGGCGCGAAGAGACCGCGGCCTGCTCCGAGCAGGTCGCCCTGCCCGCTTTCGGAAGGTCGGCACCGTTGCCGACCGGAACCGTCGTTCCGGTCGAGTTCATGCCCGGGGACCCCGATGAGCACGAATTCAAGTGCCAGATGGGGATGCTCCGGGGCAAGATCGTTGTGGAGGCTGCGTCACATGGCTGTTATTGAAAACCTCGTCGTCCTTGACCAGACGGCGCAAGATCAGGCTCGCTGCATGGTCTGCGGCAACTCAATCGGGCCAGGCGAGGGCGTGTTTGCCCGTTACGGCGAGCGTACCTTGCGCTTCAAGTGCCCGGGCTGCATGGCCCGATTTCAATCCGATCCGGAGCGCTATCTCGCCGGTGACGCGGGGGGCTGCTGCAAAGGCGAACACGGCGGATCGCCGGCAGGCGCCTCGCACTGCGATTGATCGGCACTGACACCTCGGTTCGTTCCCGATACGGGCCACCCAGGTTGATCTGCATCAGCTCGCCCGGACGACGACCTGCTCATTCGGACTACTATCGGCACCTCAGAGTTGGCGGGCAACCGAGCGTCCACGAAGCGGAGACGAGCGAGCACCGGCCGTCAGGAGGAACACAGTTCATGTGGTCAGCACGAAGACCGGCGATCTCTTGGCGCACCAGGGTCACCTCGTTTCCCGTCCTCGCGGTCCTCGCCCTGGCAACTGCTGCCTGCGCGGGCGCGGGATCCAGCCCGTCCAGCGCAGCAGGGTCAATGCCCACGAATTCAGGCACACCGATGGGTTCGGGCATGGGGACCTTTGGCTTTGGGCAACCGGCCGACGCGTCGCGCGCCGACCGCACGATTGAGGTGATCGCCCACGACAACTTCACGTTCGATCCGGACCAGATCAGCATCACCGTCGGCGAAACGGTCACCTTCCGCGTTCGAAACGCCGGCGCGGTCGCCCACGAGTTGATACTCGGGCCGATCGCCATGCAGCAGGAACACGAGACAAGAATGCAAGCCATGCCCAGCGGGATGATGATGGCCGATGAGCCAAACGCCATCATCGTCCCATCTGAAGAGACAAGGGAATTGACCTGGACGTTCACCCAGGCGGGGACATTCCAGTACGGGTGTCATGAACCAGATCACTATGCCAACGGCATGTTCGGGACGATCACGGTCACCGGGTCCTGAGGACGTCGCCACCGTCGAGAGGACGAGTCCGATAGCCGCCCGGACGCCCGCACTGAGCGAGTTCGGGCGAGGGGTCGTGCGACGTTTCGCGTCGTGTCATCGTCCGGCCGGCCGTCGAGCGGTTGCCGTGGCCCTCGTCCTTCTGCTGCCGTCGTTGGCAGCGTGCGCCGGCGGGCCAATGGGGCAGGGCATGCCGATGTTTGGCGACCGACCTGCGGTGGACGGCGCGCCGTCGCCGAAGGTGGACGCGCCTGAATACCTCATCGTTGCCAGTGAGTTCGCCTTTGCTCCGAATGAGATCCAGATCCGCGC
>JBDTOF010000297.1:0-6021 GCA_039933375.1 Chloroflexota bacterium | reverse complement strand
CTCGAGCCCGGTCCCGCCTCGGGCGACGCAGGTGTTGTCGCCGAAGCCCACGGGCAGGTGAGCGCCGACGCACCGGCGGAGGTGGTTGGCGACGCGACTCTGGCTGTGCCGCGCCGGGGCGCGCGCCCCGTTGCGCGATTCCTGATCGCGTTCGCGTTCGGGCTGCTCGCCATGCTGGCCGTGACCGCCGGCGCGCTCGCCGCCTACGAGTCGTCCAACGCGACCCGCATCCTTCCCGGAGTCCACAGCGGGGACGTTGACCTGTCGGGCCTCTCGCCCTCGGCCGCGGCAGCCAGGCTGCGGGAGGCTTATGCAACGCTTGACGACGGGACCCTGGTGCTCGGGGCCGGCGATGCGGAGAGAGCGGTCACGTTTGCCGACCTCGGCCGGCGCATCGACGTGGATGCCATCGTCGTTCGCGCCATGGCGATCGGGCGGGATGGTGCGACGTTCCAGCGCATCGCCGAGAACGTGCGCATCCTCGTTCGTGGAGCCGACGTGGCGCCGTCCGCGACCTTTGAGCGGGCCGCGCTCCGGCGTGAGGTCGAGGTCCTGGCGGCGCAAGTCGCGGTCCAGCCGACCGACGCCTCCGTGCAGGTCCGGGACGCCGGATTCATCCTGGAACCCGGCGCAGATGGGCGACTCGGGAACGTGGACGACACGATCCGGGCTGCGGAGGCTGCGCTGAGCGATCCCGCGTCCCCCGGCGAGATCCGGATCGAGATGTCCCTTGCCCCGCTGGCTCCGGATGTGACCACGGACGCCGCTACCGCTGCCCGGGATGCGGGCGACCGGATCGCCGTCGACACGACGCTCACCGATGGCGCGCGGTCGTGGACCATCACCGCCGCGGCCATGCGCGGCTGGATCTCCTTCGCCGTCACCCCGGATGGCAGGTACGGACCGATCGTCGCCCGAGAGGGCCTCGAGGCGGGCCTGGCCCCACTCGCGGCGGACATCGCCCGAGAGCCGGTGGATGCCGGCTTCCTGTTCGCAAACGACAAGCAAGTGGTCGGAGTCACCGAGGCCAAGGATGGACGCGCCCTCGATGTGGTCAAGACGCTCGACGCGCTCGCCCGGATGGTCAACGTGCGTGCGGGGGGCCTCAGTGTCTCCCGGGTGCCCATCACCGTGACAACCATCGCGCCCTCGCTGTCGACGGCCGAGGCGACGAAGACCGCCCCGCTCATGAAGCCGATTTCCCAATGGACGACCTACTTCCCCGTCGGGATCAAGAACGGCGGCGGCGTGAATATCTGGATCCCGGCCCGCGAGATCAATGGGGACGTGATCCTGCCCGGTGCGTGGTTCGACTTCTGGAAGGCCATCGGTCCCGTGACGCGTGACGCTGGCTACAAGGACGGCGGGGCCATCATCAATGGAAAGACCGAACCCCAGGGCGCGCTTGCTGGCGGAATCTGCTCGTGCTCCACGACCCTGTTCAATGCGGCTCTCCGCGCGGGTCTCGAGATGGGCGCCCGTCGAAACCACTACTACTACATTGACCGCTACCCGCTCGGACTCGATGCCACCGTCTTCGACAGCGGCTCAGGATCCGTCCAGACGATGTCATTCCGTAATGACACCGAGTACCCGATCCTGATCCGCGGAACGGGCTGGTCCGTCGGGAGCAAGGGCTACGTCAAGTTCGTCCTGTGGTCGGTACCGACCAACCGGACGATTTCGTTGTCGACGCCGATCGTGAAGAACGTCCTCAAGGCCACGGACACGATCGTTTACACCACGAGCCTTGCGCCGGGCACCCGAGAGCGCGTGGAGTACGCCGTCGATGGCAAGGACGTTTGGGTCACCAGGACCGTCAAGGATGCGACCGGGACCGTCATCCACCAGGAGACGTACTACTCGCATTACGCGCGCATCACCGGGATCCTTCAGATCGGCGTCCCGCCCGACTCGCCGCTCCTGGTGCCGGCGCCGAACTAGGCGTCAGGTGAGTCGGGCCGCCGAAGTTCCGTCTGCCCGGGCCGCCGTTCGCCCCGTCCGACAGGCCGGACAGAGGCCAAAGAGTTCCAGGCGATGTACGTCGATCCGGTACCCACTTTCCGCTGCGATGCGGCCGACCACGAGAGCGAGGCCGGCATCGCCGACATCGGTGGCCCGCCCGCACCGCGAGCAGACGACGTGATGGTGATGGTCGGCGGGCTCGCAGGCGATGTAGGCGTGATCGCCTGACGGCAGGTCGATCCGCTCGATGGCCCCAACGGCTTCGAGGATCTCGAGTGTTCGGAAGACCGTTGCCCGCCCGATACCGAGGTGCCGGGTGGCTGCATCGTCCACCAGGTCCGCGGCGGTGAAGTGCCCCGTGCGGGTCGCGATGAGATCGGACACTGCGCGACGCGGCATCGTCAATCGGTAGCCAGCCCGATCCAGCGCGGCGAGCGGGGAATCCGGGTCGGCGACGGCGGCACACATGGTGCCGACAGGATACCCGCGGACGGCCCACATCCCGGGCACACCCGCACCAGCCGGGAGAATTGGTGGAGATGGGGGAGAGTCGAACTCCCCGTCCAGAGCCCTTCGGCAGGAACCAGCTACGAGCGTGTCCGATCATTTTCGTCAACCATCCAGGCGGGGATCGGCACTCTCCCGGTTGGTCCAGCCACGTGTCTCTAGATCGAGCTTGGTCCCGGACTACGCAACACTCATCCGGTCTGCAGCTCCGCTTAATGACGCTTCCACGACCCGCGGAACTGAGGTCGCTTCCACGCTCACCTTACCGCCTAAGCGGCGAGGGCGAGAGTCGACTGCTTGTTGGCAGTTACTTCGTTTTGCCGCCTGTTTAACGAGGCCTGACGGCACCTCGGCTCGCGTTTCCTGTCAGCTAGACCCTGTCGAAACCACGCATCCCCACAGGTCGAACGCACTCGGGCGTCCGGTCGAGAGTCTAGCCGAGGTTGGACGAATGGCCAACTGCCCACCGGCGACCCGCGTCGGCACGGGGCGCCCTCGGACCTACCAGATGTCCCCGACCGTGAAGCCGTCCGGAAACGGATCGGACGGATCGACGACGTAGGTCGCCATCCCGGTGATCCACGCCGTTCCGGTAATCGTCGGAACGACCGCTCGGTACGGACCGACCGTTGTCTCCTCGACCAGCCGACCCGTGAAAACGGTTCCGAGGATGCCCTCGTGGCGAAAGGCATCGCCTACCCCGAGCCGCCCCTTGGCGTGCAGCACGGCCATCCGTGCGGACGTGCCCGTCCCGCAGGGCGATCGATCGATCGCCCCGGTCCACGTGGACGGCTCGTCGAAGTCGAGCGTCCGGGTCGAAACGGTGACCACGTTCCGCATCGAGTTCGCGGGATCATGGGCTGGCCCTGACAGCTGTCCGATGGTGATTCCGGCGAAACCGGGCTGATCCGGGTGAACGACCGGCAGTTGCTCGGCTGCGGCCGCCTTGATCAGCTCGGTGATGCGGGTGATGTCCCGGCCTTCGTCCGGCGTCAGGCGAAGGCCGAACGGCGCCGCCTCGGCAATGACGTAGAACATCCCGCCGTAGGCGACGTCAACCTCGACCGTGCCCAGCGTCGGCACCTCGATCGGCGTGTCCAGGTGGGTCGCGAAGGCCGGGACGTTCCGGAACGTCACGCTTTCGACCTTGCCGTCCCGGCATTCGCAGCGCAGCCTGATCAGGCCGGCCGGCGCCTCGAGCACCAGGTCCGTGACCGGCTCGACCATCGGCACCATGCCCGTCTCGAGCAGGACCGTGGCCGTGCAGATCGTGTTGGTGCCCGACATGCCCGGGTACTCCACCTGCTCCATGATCACGAAGCCGGCGGCGGCCTCCGGGTTGCTCGAGGGCAGGATCAGGTTGCAGTTGGCGGCCGGGTAGCCGCGCGGTTCCTGGACCATCCGGCGCCGGAGATCATCCCCGTTCGCTTGCAGCCAGGTCATCTTGTCGAACATCGTGACGCCCGGGACATCGAGCACACCACCGACGATCACTCGACCCGGTTCGCCGGCCGCGTGGGCGTCGACGGCCTGGATCGTGCGGGTCAGTCGCATCGCCGCCCCTAGCGACCCCGTCGGGCGTCGGAAACGTCCCGATCCATCTGACGTCGTGCGTCGCGCTCGGCAATATCGCGCCGCTTGTCGTGGAGCTGCTTGCCGCGCCCCAGTCCCAGCTCCAGCTTCGCCTTGCCGCGACCCGTGAGGTAGAGGCGCAGCGGCACCAGAGTCAGCCCCTTGGCCTTTGTCTTGCCGAGGAGCTGGTCGATCTGCGATCGGTGGAGGAGGAGCTTTCGCTGGCGCTTGGCCTCGTGATTGAAGCGGCTGGCGCTCTCCCAGGGGGCGATGTGGACACCGACGAGCCACGCCTCACCACGATCGATCCGGGCGAAGGAGTCGGACAGGTTCACCTTGCCGGCCCGGATGCTCTTGATCTCGGTACCGAACAGGGCAATGCCGGCCTCCACGATGTCCTCGATCGAGAACTCGTGGCGAGCCCGGCGGTTCTGCGCGATGGTCTTCTCGCCCATCGGTGATGGTGCTCCTGTCAATGCGAAAGATCGGCGGCCGTCACGGACGCACGAACGCCGGCCCTCTCGGACCGGCGTTCGTCTGCGGCAGCCACCCGCCTCGGAAGACCGGTTAGACGGTCAGCTCCGGCGAGGTGGTGCAGCGACTGTGATACGACACTGCACATCACCTCCTTTCGTTCGGGCGTACCGTAGCCGATGGGGACGGCGATGGCAACCGCTGATTCTGAACGCCGCCTCAGGCCGCTTTCGGGAATGCATTCGGCAATGCATTCGAGAGTGCGCCAGCGCCTGCCAGAAACTCGAGGGCGCGATCGAGCACCGGGTCGCTGTCGGGCGGCGAATCGGCCGGGACGGTTACCTCGATATCGGGGGTCAGCCCGATCTTGTGGATCCAGCGCTTGTTCGGTGTCAGCCACTTGGCAACCGTCAGCTTGACCCCGCCGGCATCGTCGTTGAGCTCGATCCACGTCTGGACGGTGCCCTTCCCATAGGACGTCTCGCCGATGAGCGTGCCGCGCCCGGTGTCCTGGAGCGCTCCGGCGACGATCTCGCTGGCCGACGCGCTGCCCTTGTCGATGAGGACGGCGACCTGGACCTTCGAGTCCGTGGCCACGCCCTTTCCCAGGGACTGCGTCGGCGTGAGATTGCCCTGGGCGTCCTGCTCCCAGAACACGGGACCATCCGCGATGAAGGCGCTGGCGACCGTGCGCGCCGCAGTCACGAGGCCGCCCGTGTTGCCGCGCAGATCAACGATGATCTTCGACTGGCCCTTGTCGATGGCGGCCTTCAGGGCGTCCACGAATGCCGTGGCGCTATTGTCCGAGAACCCTGTCAGGCGCACATATGCAACCGCTCCGTCGGCGTACTCCCTGGTGATGACCTCGCGTTGACGAACGACGTCCCGGGTTATCGAAACCTCGAACGGGGTGCCCCCGGCGCGCTCAATGGTGAGGACGACGACCGTGCCCTTCTTGCCACTGATCCGGTCCCGGGCCTGCGTCGGCGTCAGTCCGTCCAGGGTCGAGCCATCAACCTTGGCCACGACGTCCCCCGGCTTGAGGCCGGCGGCCAGGGCGGGACTGCCATCCAGCGGGGCGACGATCACGAGCCGGCAGTCCGGCCCGAAGGTGTTGCAGTCGACGGTCTCGCCCTTCGCGTTGACCGTTCCGATCTGCGCACCGATCCCTTCGTACTCGCCGGAGAGGTCCTGGAGGGTCTTCCGGAACTCATCGGACGTGAGGTACGTGGAGTACGGGTCCCCGACCGCGCCGACCATGCCCTTGATGGCGCCTTCGACCAGGGCCTTGCGATCGACCGGCCCGAGGGCGAACCGATCCCGGATGGCTGCGTAGACGTCCCAGAACGGCTGGAACGCGGCTTCATCCGACGCGGGAGTGCCGGGCTGCGCTACCTCGCGCTGCCCGAGGACGTAGCCCGACGCGAACAACGCACTGCCGGTGAGGATGACCACCAGCACCGCCGCGATCCCGACCAGCAGGCGCCCGGAGCGACCGCCTCG
>JBDTOF010000296.1:0-12151 GCA_039933375.1 Chloroflexota bacterium | reverse complement strand
GCAGATGTGACCCTGTCCGAGACGAGCGAGCGTGAACGGGCCGGCGCTCTCGCCCGCGAGGCCGCCGCGGCGGCTTGGGAGCGTGCCGCAGCCCTGGGCGTGACCGCGACCGAGCGAGCCGGAGCGGCCTCAGCAAGGGTCGCCGCTGCTCAATCCCGGCTGGAGTCGGCCGGCGCCGCAATCGAGGATGACGTCGAGAGCGGGTTCGCCTCGACCATGCGGACCCGTGGCGCGCGCCGCCTTGATGACGGACTGGTCGTGGACCCCGGCCTCGGGGCAGCTATTGACGCGGCACTGGCGGGTGCCGGTCGGGCCTACCTGACCAAGCGCGATGCCCTGCAGGAGCATGGCCACGAGCGAGGACTTGCCGTCGTGGTCGATGGGTTGGTGGATGGGACGACCGGAGGAGCCGACGGTTCCCGAACGGACGCCTCGTTCACACGACGGGTCGCCGAGCTGGGTGGCGGATGGCTCCGGGATGCGGTCCGTCGGGATGTCAGCGGCGCAGCCGGTCGGCTTCTGGCTCGCGCGGTCTGGGTGCCGGACCTGGCGGCGGCACTCGCCCTCCAGTCGAGCCTGCCGGCCGGCTGGGTCGCGGTCGTCAGGGACGGATCGGCCGTTGTCGGAGAGGTCACGGTCCGCCTGGGACTCACGGACGGGACACTCGTCCGGCGGGCTTCGTTCGAACGCGCCACCGAGGAACTGCGGGCGGCCAGTCGGAGTCTCGAGGTCGCCGAGCAGGAAGCCCAGGATGCAGCGTCCCGGCTGGCTGCGTCCCGTTTGGAACTCGATATTGCCCAGCGTGCCGAAGCCGCGGCAGCAGGCGAGCGCCGTGCCGGCGAAGAGAGCGAACGTGTGGCTGCTCGACGCCTCGAAGCGCTCGTCCGGGAGTCGGCCTGGCAGGACGCGCAAGTCGCTCGGCTTCGTCAGGAGGTCGAACGGGCAAGGGCGGCCATTCCGGTGGAGCCTGAGGTGGTTCAGCCCGCCGGCGCGCCGATCGAGCGCCAGGCGATTGCGACATGGGAGCAGCGGGTCGAGGAACTGCGGGCCCACCGGGACCGGATTGCGACACAGGTCGCCCAGCTCGACGCGACGCGACGCGATGCGGAGCGGATCCACGCCAGTGCGGAGGCCGCCATTGCCCTCGATGAATCCCGGTTGGCCGTGGCGGACCAGGCCGTTGCGGCCTTGACCGAGCGAGGACGGTCATTGGCTGTCGAGCTTGAAACGCTGGCGACCCGGCTCGCTGAGGCAGTCGTACGGGAGACCGAGGCACGCGAGGCGGTATCGGCGCTCGTGGCGGCAGACGACGAGGAGCGCGCCCGACTCGGCGCCGCAGATCGTGCGACGGCCCTGGCTCGCGAGCGCCTGCGGACCGCCGAGGAGGCCTCCCGAACCGCAGAGCACCGGGATCTCGAGGCGCGACTCGGTCTGGAGAGTCTGCGCGAGCAATTGCTGGTGGAGCTGGCTGGCCTCGGCTCACTGAGCCTGCAGCACCTGCGCGCGGCGGCAGGCGGACTGGATGAAGCCGGCGAGGACGAGACCGAGGACGATGGAGAGCAGCTTGGAGCCGCGCTCGTTGCGGCGGGTGAGATCTGGTCCACGACCAGCCCGCCCGACGTCGTGGCCGCACCCGGGCGCCTCGCGACGCTGCGCCGTCGATACCACGAGCTCGGGGCGGCAAATCCGTTTGCCGTGGACGAGTTCGCAACGGTCCGGACCCGCCTCGAGGAGCTCGAGGGGCAGCAGGCCGATCTGCACAGCGCCATTGCGAAGACCCGGAGCCTGATCGCTGAACTCGACACGATGATTTCGGAGCAGTTCCGCTCGACGTTCGCCGCGCTCGAGACGCGGTTCGATGCGCGTTTCCAGCAGCTGTTTGGCGGAGGGTTCGCCCGCCTGTCGCTGACCGATCCCACGGATCTGTCCTCGACCGGGATCGAGATCGTGGCCAGGCCACCCGGCAAGAAGGCACAGGCCCTGGCGATGCTGTCCGGTGGCGAGCGAGCCCTGACGGCCGTGGCGCTGCTCTTCGCGATGCTCGAGGTGCGGCCGGTCCCGTTCTGCGTCCTCGATGAGGTCGATGCCGCCCTCGACGAGGCAAACGTTGGGCGCTTCACGGACGCGCTGCGCGAGCTTGCCGACACCACTCAGTTCGTCGTCATCACGCACAACCGCGGCACCATTGAGATCGCAGATGCGCTGTATGGCGTGACCGTCGGGGACGACTCGGTATCGCGGGTCATTAGCCTCCGACTCGACGAGGCCACCGAGCTGGCGGATCAGGCACGGGCCGGCGTTGCGGTTTCCGACGGAGCGACGAGCGGGTGAGCCCCGACCCAGAGACTGGAACCGAGGAAGGTCTGGATCGGGGTCTGGCTCGTTCCCGCGGTGGGTTCATGTCCCGGCTCCGCGGCCTGTTCGGCTCCGCCTCGTTCTCCGATGCCGACTGGGACGAGGCCGAAGAGGCCCTGATCAGCGGCGACCTCGGTCCCGGGCTCGCGGCTCGCGTCGTCCAAGACGCACGTGCGCGTCGCGATGCGGCCTCGGCTGGCGAGGCGGTCCGGGAAGCCCTCGCGGCGTTGCTCGTCCCACGGGACGCCGACACGGGGGATCAGCGCCGTATATCGGGCCAACCACTCGTGATCCTCGTCGTCGGCGTGAACGGGACAGGCAAGACCACCACGATCGGCAAGCTGGCTGTCCGCCAGCGCGCGGCGGGACGCCGGGTCGTCATGGCCGCCGCCGATACCTTTCGGGCCGCGGCGGCGGAGCAGCTGCGGATCTGGGCGACCCGGGCCGGAGTTGACATCGTGGCGCATGCCCCTGGCGCGGATCCGGGCGCGGTGGTCTTCGACGCGCTGGATGCCGGAGTGGCTCGAGGAGCCGACCTGGTCATCATCGACACGGCAGGTCGTCTGCACACGAAGGTGAACTTGATGGACGAGCTGTCGAAGATCCGTCGCATCATCGATCGCCGGTTGCCGGGCGCGCAGGTTGAGACGCTGTTCGTCCTGGATGCGACCAGCGGGCAGAATGGACTGGCTCAAGCGGTCGCGTTCCACGAGGCAGTCGGCCTGACCGGCATCGTCCTGACGAAGCTTGATTCGACCTCACGTGGCGGGATCGTCTTCGCCATCGAGGATCGGTTGCGGATCCCGGTTCGCTTCGTGGGGGTGGGCGAGGGTCCAGCCGATCTCCTGCCCTTCGACCCGCCCGCGTTCGTCGCGGCACTCTACGGGCCGCCCGGAACGTGAACCGCGGGCACCGCATGGCTCGGCGGGCAGCTTTGGCGCTGCTGGCAGCCATGCTGACCGGCTGTACGGCTGACCAGCTCCCGCCGCTAACGGCCCCTCCGACCGCGACGCCGTTTCCGACACCGACCACGACCATCTTCGAACTCGACGCGACGGCCTGGTATGCGGGACTCGTCATCCACCTCGATCGCGCGACGTCGGTCCTCGATGCAGGAGGTGGATACGTGACGCTCGACCTGCGACTGGAGAATCCCGGGGCAGATCTGGCCAGCCTGGAAGCGCCGCTCCTGCTCGAATCCGCGGGCACCGAAGTTGATCCCATCCGCGGAACGGTCATCCCAGATGTCCCCGCGGGTGCCTCGGTCGGGACGTCGATCCAGTTCGACGTTGACGACGCGTTCGTACCTGATGGAGCTACGGTGCGCATCGGTCGGGCGGCCGAGCACGTCGTCATCGTTCCGTTCGCCCAGGGCACCCAGGGCCTCCTGACCCTTCAGCCGCAGGTGTTCGATCTGGCCGGCAGCGGCACCGCGGGCTCGCTCTCCATCACCCTCACCGGTGGGGAACTGCGCGCGGACCTGCCTGACTGGGGGCTGGAGCTGGCCCGTGATTCCCTGGCCCTCACCGTGACCTACGCGGCCCGCTACCGGGGCGATTTCAGCGGCGGCTTCGCCTTCACGGGGGCGAACATCGGCCTCCGGCTCCCGGACAAGTCGATCATCAGCAGCCGCCCGGACGGACGCAGCCAGTCGATCGAGATCCTGCCCAGGGGTTCGTTGGTTCCGGATCTGCGGACGCGCTTCGAGGTGCCACCGCCGGGGAACGGCAAGTACGGTCTCATCGTCAGGGATGGCTCTGCGACCCATGTCATCCCCTTCACGATCGAGGCGACCGTATCCGGCGGATGATGGGGTACACTCGGCCGACCCCGGTGTCGCCAGAACCCGCGCACCACCCGGATCGCCAATTCGCGCGTACCGGCACCGTGTTGGACCAGGAGAAACCAGCCGAGTCATGTTCGACGCACTGAGCGATCGCCTGCGCGCGACGCTGGCCACGCTGACCGGCCGCGGTCGGATCTCCGAGGCGGATGTGGATACCGCGATGCGTGAGATCCGGTTGTCCCTGCTCGAGGCGGACGTCAACTTCCGGGTCGTCAAGGATTTCGTCACCCGCGTCCGCGAGCAGGCCGTTGGCGCTGAGATCCTCGGCAGCCTGACCGCTGGTCAGCAGGTCGTCAAGATCGTTCATGACGAACTCGTCGAGCTCCTCGGAGGAGGGGAGCGGACCTTCCACCTGCAGGGAAACCCGGCGGTCATCACGCTTGTCGGCCTCCAGGGATCGGGCAAGACGACGACCGCGGCCAAGCTCGCCAGGTACATCGTCAAGCAAGGCCGGCGCCCGCTGCTCGTTGCCGCCGACCCGTATCGGCCGGCAGCCGGAGAGCAGCTCGAGACGCTCGGCCGGGCCCTCGATATTCCGGTCCATCGCGCACCAGCTGGTACTTCGGTCGTTGATATCGCCCGTGGCGGCGTCGACGCCGCCCGACGCCTCGTCCGCGATACGGTGATCGTCGATACGGCCGGGCGGCTGTCAATCGACGAGGCGCTCATGGCTGAGATCGCGGCCGTGAATGCCGCGGTCCAGCCGATCGAGACGCTGCTCGTGGTCGACGCAATGACCGGGCAGGAGGCGGTCAGTGTGGCGACCGCCTTTGCGGCCGTGGTTCCCGTCACGGGCCTCGTGCTGACCAAAGTCGATGGAGATGCGCGCGGCGGGGCTGCCCTCTCGATCGCGTCGGTCACCGGTATTCCCGTCAAGTTCCTCGGAACCGGCGAAAAGTCGGACGCGCTCGAGGTGTTCCACCCCGACCGGCTCGCCGGTCGGATCCTCGGCATGGGCGATGTTCTGTCACTCGTGGAGCGGGTCCAGGAAGTGGTCGACGTGCAGGCCGCCCAGAAGCTCGAGACGAAGCTCCGCAAGAACTCGTTCACCCTGGAGGACATGCTGGACCAGCTCCAGCAGGTCCAGAAGATGGGCCCGATCGGCCAGCTGATGTCGATGATGCCCGGCATGGGCGGTATGGCGAAGGAGGCGCAGGCGGCGGTGGACCGCGGCGAGATCCGCCGTACTGAGGCCATCATCCGGTCCATGACGCCGCACGAGCGCCGCGACCCGGGCATCCTCAATGCCGCGAGGAGACGCAGGATCGCGACAGGTTCCGGAACCTCCCTCCCGGACGTGAATCGGCTCGTGAAGCAGTTCGCCGATATGCAGAAGATGATGAAACAGCTGTCCGGGATGCGGGGCAAGGGCCTCGGCGGCGTGCTGGGCCAGCGGTAGGAACGATGGACGATCTCAACCGACCCGATCCCACGACCAGCGACGAGGTTTCGACGATGTTCGAGCAGGACGTGGCCCATGATGCCGACGCGGCCCTCGAGCCGGACGGCGTCCTCGAGTCCGACGCAGCGGTCGAGCTGGAGCCTGGTCCGACCGTGGCGGGCACGGGGGCATCGACTCCGAGTCGCCGCCGCTGGATGATCGCCGGGGGCATTGCGGCAGCGGCCGTGATCGGGGCTGTGGCCGCCGTGGCGTTCCTCGGGGCCCGGCCCATGCCAGAGGCCTTCCAGTACCTCCCGGCAAACAGCGCTCTTGTCGTGGAGCTTCGTCCCGAACTGCCCGGTGATCAGCGCGCCAGGCTCGCCGCACTCCTCGGGCATTTCCCAGGCTTCGCGGACCAGTCGACCTTCTCTGAGAAGCTGGACGAGGCCTTGGGACGGCTCGTCCACGACGCAAGCGGGGGAACCGTCGACTACACGACCCGGATCAAGCCGCTCCTCGACGGCCCGGCGGTTGCCGGCTTCGGAGCTGACGCGATGAGCGGCACCAGTCCGCAACCGAGCGGGCTGCTCGTGGCAACGACCAACGGCGCCGTTACATGTGACACGGTCTTCGGGGTCACGACGGTCACGGAGTCTCATCAGGATGTCGAGATCCGCACGGTGGGGAGCGACGGGGCCTGTGCCGTGGATGGCCGCTTCCTGCTCCTGGGTGATCTCGCCAGCATTCGGGCGGGGATCGATGCGTATCGCGACCACACGGGTCTCGACACGAACAAGACCTTCGTCAGTGCACGCGAGCGGCTCGAAGGTGACCAGCTTGCCGTCGGGTACATCGATGGTGCATCGGTGCGTGCGACGATCGGTGGGCTCGCTTCCACGATCGGGCTGGGCGCAGTCGTCGAGCAGGCAATCCCGGACTGGGTCATTGGTGGATTCCACGTGGTCGACGACGCCCTGGTACTCGACCTCCAGGTGGCCCCACGAGCGGCGCCGGATCTCGCTTCCGGTGTTCCGACCGAGCCCGCGGCTTCGTCCAGTCGTTTCGCAACCATGCTCCCTGCCGATACCCTGGCCCTCGTCGAGGTTCATGGTGCGGGCGCCTTCCTCGGGCGGGCGGTGGCGCAGGTTCCCTCGTCCCCCGCTCCGGGCGCCACGGCAGGTGCCGTTGAGAACGCCCTCGGAACGCTTAGCGGCCTGGCGCCCTTCCTGTCCTGGATCGAGGATGTCGGGATCGCCGTGCTGCCGGGTGACGATGTCAGCGGGGCCCTCCTGGTTCGAGGGAGCGATGCAGCATCCGTCTCCGCCGGCTACGCGCAGGTTCGAAACCTTCTCACCCTTGCCTCGATCGGCAGCGATATCACCCTGCAGGAGACCGACCACGGGGGTGTGACGATCACGACCGTGGACCTGGGCAACATCGATGCGTTGCTGTCAGGACTGGGGCTCGACCAGACACTGCCCACGACCGGCGCGCAGGTGTCGTTCTCAATGGCGGTCCGCGACGACGTCCTCATCGTGGGTGTTGGCAACGGCGTCATCGAGCGAATCCTCGATGGCACCTCTTCGACCCTCGCGAGTACGGCCGCATACCGAAGAATGGAGGAACTCGCCGGTTCGAAGGACAACTTCGGGGCATTCGTAGCCATCGACGGGATCCTGGGCCTCGCTGAGAGCCGGTTCCTGAAGGGTGACGAACTCGAGTCGTATCAGCGAGACCTGAAGCCGTATCTCGAACACCTCGCCAGCGCCGGCGGGACCACCATCGTGTCAACCACGGGCGGCCGAAGCCGGCTCGTGATCATCGTCAAGTAAGCTACCGGGCCGGCAAAGGCCCGGGCCACCACGGAGGAATCAACACAGCATGGCCGTTCGAATCCGCCTCACGCGTGTCGGCGCGAAGAAGCAGCCGTCATATCGCGTCGTCGTCGCTGACTCGCGGAACGCCCGCGACAGCCGCTCGATCGAGACGATCGGGCACTACAACCCACGCAGCGAACCTGCTGAGATCGCTATTGACGCAGAGAAGGCACGGGCCTGGATCGCCAAGGGCGCCCAGCCCTCCGAAACCGTTGCCCGCCTCCTCCGCGTCGCCGGCATCGTGCCTGCAGGAAAGTAGGGAAACACGATGGCAGCTCGCGAACTCGTTGAATACGTCGCCAAGACCCTCGTCGACGATCCCGCTTCGGTCACGGTGACCGAAGTTGCTGACGCCGACGGCGTTGTGATCGAACTCCACGTCGCCGAGGAGGACATGGGCAAGGTCATCGGCCGGAACGGCAGCGTCGCCAAGGCGCTCCGCACCCTGTTGAAGGTCACCGCCGCCCGCGACGGCGGATCCGTTTCCCTCGAAATCCTCTGAGCCAGCCACCGACGGTCGAATTGGTGCCGGCCACCCGCCTCGTCGTCGCACAGGTCCGCGGACTCCATGGGCTCCATGGAGTCGTTCGGGTCGAGGTCCTCACTGATCGTCCGGACGAACGTTTCGCCGTCGGCCAGGTGCTCCACCGTGAGGGCACCGACCAGCCCCTGACGATCTCGGAGGCGGCCGCGGTCGAGGACGGACCCGGCTGGCGGATCAGGTTCCACGAGGTCCCGGAGCGCGCTTCCGCCGAGCGTCTTCGAGACGCGTACCTCGAAACGACGGTCGATCGGAGCGTCGATCTGGCGCCCGGAGCGGCCTATTGGCACGAGGTCGTCGGATCCGAGGTCCGAGGCCTCGATGGGCGCCTGCTCGGGAAGGTGGCCGACATCTACCGCGTCGCCACGGCCGAGGTATTCGTGGTCCGGGGCGGGCCGGTGGGGGAGTTCGACGTCCCGCTCGTCAAGGACATCGTCAAGGTCTTCGAACCGGAGCGTGGCGAGATCGTGATCGACGAGTCCGTCCTGGATCTCGATGGGGAGGCCGTCGATCCACCACGCATCCGCCCACCTCGCCGTCGCCCTCGCTGGTCCAAGCACGGGAAGGGTGGGACAGGGGGCAGCAAACCGTCACCTGTGGATGGCTCCGATGGAGAGTCGGAAGGGCCGCCCGGCGCCGCGCCCGACGGCGAGCAGCCGGGGTCCGGCGGCGATCACGCGGTCTGAGCATGCGGATCGACATCCTCACGTTGTTCCCGGAGATGTTCGAAGGCCCCCTTTCGGGGAGCATTCCCGGGCGCATACGCGAACGCGGGCTCGCCGATATCCAGGTGCATGATCTGCGCGCGTGGGGACTCGGGCGCCACCGAAGTCTCGACGATGCACCGTACGGCGGTGGGGCGGGCATGGTCATGCGCCCCGAACCAGTCGCTGCCGCCCTCGACGCAATCAGCGGCCCCGAATCGACCAGGATCCTTGTGGATCCGGGCGGCGAGGTCTTCCGACAGGGACGGGCGGCCGACCTGGCCGAGCACAGCCACCTCGTCTTCGTCTGCCCGCGCTACGAAGGGGTCGATGATCGGATCCGCGATCTCGTGGATCTCGAGTTATCGATCGGGGACTACGTGGTGTCCGGGGGCGAGTTGCCGACGCTGGTGATCGTGGATGCGGTGATCCGTCTCTTGCCAGGCGCCATCGACGACGCCTCGACCCTCGAGGAGTCGTTCACGACGGGCCTCCTGGAATATCCGCACTACACGCGCCCGGCGGTCTTCCGGGGGCGTGGTATCCCGGACGTTCTGATCGGCGGCAACCACGAGGCGATCCGGCACTGGAGGCTCGAGGCCTCGTTGCGCCGGACGATGGATCGGCGTCCTGACCTCCTGGACGGGCGGCCATCGACCGACGAGGAATCTCGAATTCTCGATCGCCTGCGCGTCAGAAAGGGCACGGAAACGTAGACATCACCAGCTGGTCCTCGTGCAGGAGGGGCCAGACCCGCGCGGCTCGTGCTACACTCCGCCGTCGGCTGAACCCGACACCTGCATTCCAGCCCAACCTGCGGCCTCCAGGGCTGCCGTACTACCAGGGAAACCCACCGTGAACGTGCTCGACGAGATCGTCGCCGACCAGATCCGAACCGACCTTCCGGAACTCGCCTCAGGCGACACCGTCAAGGTCTACGCACGGGTCGTCGAGGGCGGCAAGGAACGAGTCCAGGTCTTCGAAGGAACGCTGATGCGGCTTCGAGGTGGCGGAATCACCCGGTCCATCACGGTCCGCAAGCTGGCGAGTGGCGTTGGGGTCGAACGGACCTTCAAGATCAACAGCCCACGGATCGAGAAGATCGAAGTAATGCGCCACGGCAAGGTTCGCCGTGCCCAGCTCTACTTCCTGCGCGATCGCGTCGGCAAGTCGGCAACGTTGCGGGAGCGCCGCACCAACAGCTGAACGGAATCGCGTGACTGATCCTCGTAACGACCCCGTCGATCTGACGGGGTCGTCTGGTATCCGCGCCTGTCGTCCGGGGCGGGGTAGGCTAGCCACGTGCCGCAGGATCCGACCTTCCGCATCGAGCGTCCGTTCTGGACGGCTGGCGTCCGTCGCATCGCGGGTGTCGACGAGGTGGGGGTTGCACCGACGTGCGGGGCCGTCGTGGCGGCCGCGGTCATCATTCGGCCGAACAGCCGTCGGATTCCCGGAGTGCGGGACTCGAAGACCCTGTCCGCGGCCCAGCGTGAGCGTCTCGCTCCGGAGATCCGGCGCCGAGCGATTGCCATTGGCCTGGGGGCGGCATCCGTCGGCGAGATCGACCGCCTGAACATCTATCACGCGACGCATCTCGCCATGCGTCGAGCGATCGAGCGACTCGGTGGCCACGACCACGTCCTGGTCGATGGGAACCGGATCGCCGGCTTCGAGGCCCAGGTTGGACCCTATACGGCGATCGTGGACGGTGACGCGAAGTCCTACTCGATCGCGTGTGCCTCGGTGGTGGCGAAAGTGGTCCGCGATCGGATGATGGCCATGCTGGCCGTCAGGTATCCCGGCTACGGCTGGGAGCGCAATCAGGGCTATGCGACGCTCGAGCACCGGCAGGCGATTCGCCGCCTCGGCCTGACGCCGTTTCACCGGCGGAGCTTCCTGGCGCTCCAGCGGACACTTGCGGGCGACCAGATCGACTTCGGCCTGGCGATTGACGATCGTGAGGGGGGACGGGAATCGACCACTCGCCCCCTCGTGCCGGTGATGGCCAGAGCGACGCCCGTCGATGTAGCCGACCTCCTGGCTGATCTCGACGACCCGCTCGACCTGGCTTTGCTCGACCCGGAGCACATCGCGGCGGGTACCTGAGCACCGTCCCGCCCGGAGCACCCCCGGCCTGCAGATACGTGCCAGATAAGTGGCAGTGCATCACTTCACACCATCGTGTTCGCATGCGGACAGAGGCCCAACAGATCGGAGATGCCGCGGAGCTCCTCGTCGTCGAAC
Source organism: Chloroflexota bacterium (assembly GCA_039933375.1). Taxonomy (GTDB): domain Bacteria; phylum Chloroflexota; class Limnocylindria; order Limnocylindrales; family CSP1-4; genus UBA5189. Next base: position 1,200 of record JBDTOF010000296.1, on the reverse strand, counting down.
GCCTCCTGGCGGCCGGCTGGCGGGTCCTCGGGCGGCAGGTCCGTGTCGGGCGCGCGGAGCTGGACATCGTGGCCATCGATCAGGCGCTCCCGCAGCGGCTGGTGATCGTCGAGGTGAGAGCCCGATCGAGTCGTGACTTCGGGCTCGCGGAGGAGACCGTGGACGCGAGAAAGCGGATCCGGTTACGCCGCGCCGCCCAGGCGTTGCGGGAGCGGGGTCACCTTGCTGATGGGACGCCCGTGCCGCCGCTGCCCTTGCGCCTGGACCTCGTGGTGGTCGAGCCATCCGCCACGCAGGACGGCCCGGCCCGGATCCGTCATCACGTGGCAGCCATCTGAGGACCGGGTTCGGATCGGACCCTGTGCTACACTCCGGCCCGCCGCGGACCGTCCGTGGCTCCATTGCCCGCCGCCGGAAGGTGGCGGAGCTCACACGCGGATCGTCCCGACCGGGACGGTGCCGGGCATGCTCGCTGGTGCGAGTCTGACCGGCTCCCGGCGACGTGGTCCGCGGAGGAAACAACCGGATCAGGAGGTCTCGCCCCGTGCCGTCCGTCTCAATGCGGCAGCTGCTCGAAGCTGGTATCCACTTCGGGCACCAGACACGCCGCTGGAATCCCAAGATGCGCCCGTTCATCTTCGCCGAGCGCAACGGGATCCACATCATCGATCTCGCCCAAACCGCGCAGCGGCTCGAGGTCGCCCTTGACTTCGTCCGGGAGACGGTGGCGCGCGGCGAGCCGGTCCTGTTCGTCGGAACCAAGAAGCAGGCCCAGGAGCCGATCGCCGAGGAGGCGACTCGTGCCGGCATGCCGTACATCAACAAGCGCTGGCTCGGTGGCATGCTGACGAACTTCGTCACCATCAAGAAGCGCATCGGTCTGATGGAGCAACTTGAGGCCCGCCAGCAGTCCGGCGAATTCGAACGCCTTCCGAAGAAGGAAGCGGCGAAACTCACCGAGGAACTGACGAAGCTGACCGCCACGCTCGGCGGGATTCGCAAGATGAAGCGCCTGCCTGGCGCGGTCTTCATCGTCGACCCGCATCGCGAGCGGATCGCCGTAACCGAGGCGAACAAGCTCGAGCTTCCAGTGGTCGGCACCGGCGACACGAACGTTGACCCGGACGAGATCGACTACATCATTCCGGCCAACGACGATGCCATCCGGGCAATTCGTCTGCTCTGCTCCCTCGTTGCGGA
>JBDTOF010000295.1:0-5097 GCA_039933375.1 Chloroflexota bacterium | reverse complement strand
GATCGTCTGCCCTTCGACGATGGCGTGTTCGACCTGGGCATGTCGTCCTTCGTCCTGCAGCTCGTGCCGAACCGGGCGGCGGCACTGCGGGAGATTCGGCGAGTCCTTCGGGCGGGCGCTCCGTTCGGGTTCGTGACCTGGCTGCGCGGAGATGGCGCCGTCGATCCGCCCGACCGCATTCTCGACGAGGTCCTCGACGAGTTCGGGTTCGATCCGCCTGACGATGACGGCCGATCAGGGGACCCGGCCAACGCTCGAGCGGCGGCCGACGGACTTCGGCGGGCCGGGTTCCACGATGTGACCGCACGGGGCGACGTCCTGGCCCATCAGTGGAGCATCCGCGGCTACGCCGACTTCATCGAGCACTTCTCGGAGGAATCGCTGTTCGACGAACTCGTCGAACGAGAGCGGCGGGCACTTCGCCGACGCCTCGTCACCCGCTTGGGCGAACTGCGACCGGACGAACTTCGGATGCGCCTGCCCGTCGTCTACGTGACGGGCCGCGCGGCTGGCTGAGCGCTGATCCTGACGATCCAGCCCCGAAGGGCCGGCGGGTCAGTCGTCCGCTGACGCGCGGCCCGAGTCGCCTGAGTCGCTCGCAGAAGCGGCGGCATCCGCGGCCGCTTCGGCTTCGCCCTCGAGCACCTCGCTTACGGTCTCGACGACTTCCTCGACCCGTGGCGGGGCGACCCGCGCGACGATCTCGTCCAGATCCGTGAGGAGCGTGATATCGGCCGGGATGGGCACGTCGCGAAGGTGGACGACGTCATCGAAGCTGGTGAGCCCGGTGATGTCGTACGGCAGGGACTGGGGCAGGTGATCCGGCAACGCCTTCACACGGACATGCGAAATCGGATGCAGCAGCGTCCCGCCGTGGAGCCTGACCGCCTCGGAGTCGCCCGTCGCGACCAGGGGTACGTCCACGGTCATCTCCTCGGTCATGCGGACAAGGAAGAGATCGGCGTGAATCGGCTTCTGGGTCCGGACGCTGACCTGTACACCATGCACCAGGACCGGACTCGGCTTCTTGCCGTCGATCGACAGGTTCACCAGGGTGTTCGCGCTCGTCTTGCGCCGCAGGAGCTCGAAGGCGTGGGCGTCAAGGCTGACGTTCGTGGAGTCGACGCCGTTGCCGAAAACGACCGCTGGCAGCTGGCCGCTGCTACGGAGTTGGCTGACGGCCTTGCCGGTGACTTCGCGGTGCGTCGCCGCGAGCGTTGGTCGAGTTGTGGACATGGAAGGGCGATACCTCAGGTCGTGGATGCGAAAAGGTACCACGAGCCGCGTATCAAGGGCTGAAACGGGAGCCGGTGTAGGATCGCGGCCATGTCTGGAACCATCCTGATCGTCGAAGACGAGCACGCCGTCGCCCGGGGCATCGAGTACGCGCTCCAGCAGGACGGCTACACGGTGATCCTCGCCCGCTCCGGCGAGGAGGGCCTGGAGGTGGCCGTCAACCAGGCGCCCGACCTCGTGATCCTGGATGTGCGGCTGCCGGGGATCGACGGATTCGAGGTCCTGCGACGACTGCGGTCGGCCGGTTCTCGTGCTCCGGTGCTCATGCTCACGGCCCGCGACGATGAGGTGGACAAGGTCATCGGGTTGGAGCTCGGTGCGGACGACTACATGACCAAGCCATTCGGGCTCCGCGAACTCCTGAGTCGGGTCCGGGCGCTCCTCCGTCGGGCCTATGGCGATCTCGCGGACGCGGTCGGTGGCCGGGTCATCCGGCACCAGGACCTGATCATCGATCTCGAGCGACGACGGGTCTCACGCGGCGATCGACGGATCAGCCTGACCCCGACCGAATTCGAGATCCTCCGCCACCTCGCCAGCCGGCCGGGCCGCGTCTACACCCGGGGTGAGCTGCTGGAGCTGCTTCGCGACTACGAGGCCCTGGACCAGGACGAGAAGACGATCAACGTCCATATCAGCCACCTGCGGGAAAAGATCGAGGACGATCCCGCTCATCCAGTCTTCGTCCAGACCATCCGCGGCGTCGGCTACGCCTTCGCCGAGCGCTGACATGCCGACGGCGGCTCGGACCGCGGCCACGCCAAACGCGGTACGGCGCCTGGTCCATCGCCTCGAGCCGAAGACCTTCCAAGGGCGCCTGACGCTCGCCTTCGTGGCAATCCTGGCGCTGACCCTCAGCCTGGTGACGGTCGGCGTCGTCAACCGCCTGGGCGACTACTTCGAGCAGCAACAACGAGAAGACCTCACCGCTCGGTCGCTGGGCGTCGCCCAGTACGTTGCCCTGATCGCCGAGACGGCGAGCAGCGTTCGACCGGTCATCGGAGCGGACCGCGTCGTTGACCCCGGGGTCATCGTGCAGCTGAGTCGGAGCTCGCAGCAACGGATCCTGGCCGACCGACTGGCCAAGGCCGACGTCCGGGTCCGCCTCGGCACCATCGTCGACGGGGCCTTCACGCCGGCATCGAATGGCGAATTCAGCGCGCTTCTCGAGGCTGGAGCCCCGGTCGGCCAGACCCGCGAGCCGATCACGAGCGACACGATCTACTACGCCGTGAGCAGTACGTTCATCCCGTATGTCGTGGAGGTCACCCTCTCGAACCCGTACACCTACCGTGCAACGGCCCTGGCCACGATGACCGGTCTGCTGGCCGTCATCGCGCTGCTTGCGCTGGTGGTCTCGATCTCACTCGGGGCCGCCATCTCGCGCCGGATCACGGTGCCCCTGCGCCGTCTGACCGACGCCAGTCGGGGCCTCGCCGAGGGCGACCTCGCCCGGCGCGTTCCCGACGACCCGGAGCAGTGGGCATCCCGAGAGCTGATGGATCTGGCCGTCCAGTTCAACACGATGGCCGATCAGGTCCAGGAGAGCTTCGAGATCAGCCGCCGCGACCGCGACCGCAGCCGCGACTTCCTGGCCGACGTGTCGCACGAGCTGCGCACGCCGATTGCGGCGCTCCGGACGTTCAATGAGCTGCTCCAGGAACGAGCCGGTGAGGATCCGACGGCACGGGCCGAATTCCTCGAGGCGAGTGCCGGGCAGTTGGAGCGCCTCGACTGGCTGGCCCAGAACCTTCTCGAGCTTTCGAAGCTGGATTCGGGGCTGGTCCTCCTTGATCTGCGACCGGACGACATCCGGGCGACCGTCGAGCAGGCGGTCGAGCAGGCGGATGCCGCGGCCCGGCGGCGCGGCCTCGAGATCGGCGTCCACCTCCCGGATCGTCCGCTCCGGATCCACCACGATCCGGTCCGGATCGGCCAGGTCGTCACGAACCTGGTCGGCAATGCCATCAAGTTCACTCCACGCGGCGGTCAGATCGGGGTGGACGTCGGACCCGTCGAGGACGGTGTCCGGATCGTGGTGACCGACTCAGGCGTCGGGATCGACCCGGCTGAGTTGCCGCACATCTTCGAGCGCTTCTACCGCGGCACCCAGGCGAACGAGGCGCGGGGCAGTGGCAGCGGCCTCGGTCTGGCCATCGTCCAGAGCATCGTCCAGATGCATGGCGGCAGCGTGGCAGTGGAGAGCCGCGTCAACGCAGGCACCACGTTCACCGTGGTCCTGCCACGCGACCCACGCCACGCGCCGCCTTCGCAGGCTGAACCTCACGGCTGGGGCGCGGCAATAATGGAGGAAACTTCATCGACCGCGGACCTCAAGGTGAATCCGGATCCGGCAGGATGAGATCAAACGAACCCCGGGCAACCTCGAGTCCGGACTCCCCAGCCGAGAGCGAGTGATCAGATCCTGATGACGACACCGAATGACCCCTGGCAGCCCATCGACGGCGAAACCGCGGACACGCCGCCGATCGGTTACGAAACTCCGGCGGCTGCGTTCACGCCCGAGGCGGAGCATCGCCGGGACTGGGTCTCGGGCTCCTTTGCGGCCGACGAAGCACCGCCGTCCCTCGCCCCGGAGGAAGAGCCCACACCGTTCGCCCCCGCCTCCGATGCGCCGCCACCGGTCACCCCGGTACCAGCGAAGGCGAGTGGCGGGCAAGCCCGCGCGGGCATCGGGTCGATTCTCGCAGCCTCGCTCCTGTCGGCCCTCCTCGCCAGCGCCGGAACCTTTGCCGCGATCCGCTCCACGGGCGTCCTCGATCCCGCCATAGGCGGTCCATCGGGCAGTTCCGCATCGGTTGCTGGCGCGCATGTCCCGGTCGCCATCGACGAGACATCCGCGGTCATCGATGCCGCGGCGAACGCGGGCCCCGCCGTCGTCCGCATTCTCGTTTCCGGGACCGCCACGACCTCGCTCGGGGGCACCATCCCTGAGCAGGGTGTCGGCTCCGGGATCATCTTCGACTCCAACGGCTGGATCCTGACAAATCGCCACGTCGTGACGGATTCCAGCGGGGCAACATCCTCGACGCTGACGGTCGAGCTCAAGGACGGCCAGCAATACGACGGCACGGTCTATGGGGTCGACACCCTGACCGACCTGGCCATCGTCCGGATCAAGGCCACGGGACTCCCAGCGGTCTCCATCGGCGTCTCCGCCGATCTGCAGGTTGGTCAGATCGCGATCGCCATCGGCAGCCCGCTGGGCACCTATTCCAACACCGTGACGTCGGGGATCATCTCGGCGACCGGGCGATCAATCACGGTCCAGAACGGCGATCGGCTCAACAACCTCATCCAGACCGATGCAGCCATCAACCCCGGCAACAGCGGCGGACCGCTGCTCGATGTGATCGGCGAGGTCATCGGCATCAACACCGCAGTCGCCACCGGCTCGAACGGCATCGGATTCGCGATTCCGATCGACATCGCGGGCCCGATGATGCGCCAGGCACTGGCCGGCCAGCCATTGTCAAGGCCGTATATCGGCGTCCGGTACGAGGCGATCACGGTCCAGGTCCAGGCTCGTGATGGTCTCAAGGTGGACCACGGCGCCCTGGTCAAGGACTCGACGGACGGATCGGGCGCGTCGCTTGCGGCGATCGTCCCCGGTGGTCCGGCCGCAACAGCCGGCCTCAAGTCGGGCGACATCATCGTCGCGATCGGGACCCAGGACATCGATTCGGAGCACCCGCTCGACCTGGTTCTCGCCACCTACTCCCCCGGCCAGGTCGTGGACCTTCGGATCCTGCGCGGCAGCGAGACGCTGACCCTCCCCCT
>JBDTOF010000294.1:0-8656 GCA_039933375.1 Chloroflexota bacterium | reverse complement strand
CCGGCAACATCGACGCTTCGGCCACGATCACTCGCCAGGGGCCCCGGATCCGCTCCCGGAGCCCTGCTGCCCGGACCGCCCTAGGACGTGCCGACGCCGGAGCGGGATCGGCCGGCTCCGGCGTCATTGAGCTGCGTCTGGTCGAAGGTCAGCCGGGCCGGCCGGCGACCCTCGTCTTGGCCGGTCCGCCCGTTGCCTTCCAGGCGGCATCGACCTCGTCAACCAGTTCAAGCAGCCGCTTGGCGTCGGCGAGATCGGTCGAAGCCTTGACCTTCGAGACCTGCTTGGTGGCCTGCCAGAAGAGGTCGTGCAGATTCGGGACGGTCTCGAGGTGCTCGGGCTTGAAGTAGTCGTGCCACAGGACGTCAAGGTGATGCTTGACGAGATCGGCGCGCTCCTCCTTGATCGCGATGGCCCGGGTCCGGAACCCCATGTCCTCGTTGGCTCCGTACTTCTCGACGATCCGGTAGCAGGACTCGGCTTCGATCCGGGCCTGCTCGGGATCGTAGACGCCGCACGGGAGGTCGCAGTGGCCGCGGACGGTCGTCTTCGGGGTCAGGGCTGAAACAAGTACTCGACGGACTGACATGGCACTCCTCTGGGACGCTGGTGAGTCACGAAACGGTGTCCCATGAGTCTCTGGAGGTCGGGTCATCCTGTCAAACGCCGTGGAATCCGGGCGCCCTCAGCTTCCTGGGGCTGCCACGGCGGCGCGGATCGCGGCCAGTACGGCATCCGAGACCGCCGCGGTGCCGCCGACGATCACTGCCCGCCCGGGCGCGAGGCGAAGGATCTGGGCGGCAATCGAGGGCGGCAGTGCCAACGGGTTCGTGATGACCATCGGCGATCGGCTCGCCGCGGCCGCCGCGGCGCCAGCCAGCGCGTCGGGGAAGTTGAGCCCCGTGGCGGCGTAGATCACCCGGACACCGGGCGCGAAGGTCGCCGCCACTGCCGCGGATGTGGCGAATCGATCGCTTCCGGCGAGTCGGGTCATCGAGGCCCCGGGTACCACTGCCGCGATCGTCGCGACCGACGCCTCGCTGACGACGCCCGTCCCGCCCACGATCACGACCTGGGTCGGGGCGAGGCGCACGAGTTCGGCGAGTACCGCGTCGGGGATCGCGTCAGGCAGCGTCAGGAGAACTGGACCTCCGTCGCGGGCGGCGGCCGGAGCGGCGGACACGGCATCGGCGAACCCAAGGCCGCCAGTGACGTACACGATCGGGGCCCCTGCTGGGTACGTGGCCGCCGATAGGGCCACGGCTGTCGAGAAGCGGTCGGTCCCGGCGACCCGGGTCGCGCCGCCCGGGGCGAAGGTTGCGAGATCGGCCAGCACGCCGTCGGACACGGCGCCCGTACCGCCGACGACCACGATGCGGCCCGGCAGCAGCCTCGTGAGCTGGGCGGCCGTTGCAGGCGGGATGGACGTGGGGGTCACCAGCAGGACCGGAGCCCCGGCCGCCCCAGCGGCCGCGGCGGCCGCCAGCGCATCCGGGAACTTGCCGCCGGTCGCGATGTACGCGACGCTGACGCCCGGCGCGTACGCATCCGCGGCGACGGCCGCGGTGGTGGCGTAGCGGTCCACTCCCGCGATCCGGACCGTCCCGAACGCCCCGACGATGGCGCCCCAGAACAGGCTCGTTCCCCGGTCGTAGCCGAGCGTCCACATCCCGACGCCGGCCAGACCTCGCGTCGTGGCGAGGCCGTACTTCGTGCGGAGCGTCGTCGCATCGTCGTAGTAGGTCTGCTTCCACAGGCCCGTCGCCGGGTCCTGGATGGCGAACCACTTGGTGCCCTCGACCTGGTCTTGGAAGATCGTCGTGCCAGGCGGGATCGTGGGCAGGGAGTCGCCCGGTATGAACACCCCAGCCGAGCTCGTCGCCGTGGCATTGAGACCGCCGGAGGTCGTGTTCCAGGCTCGGCCGAAGTACGGCAGGCCGAGCAGGATCTGATTCGCCGGTACCCCCTTGGAGGCGTACAGGTCCAAGGATCCAGTAAGACTCAGACCTCCATCCGCGCGGACGATCGGCGCGATGCTGCCAGCGGGGCTGGAGCCTGAACTTCGGTAGCTGTATCCCATGAGGAAGACGCGATCGGCGCCGTTGGCCAGCGCCTTGAGCGCCATCCCCGCTCCCGAAACCGAGCCGTTCGTCGCAACCGAGACCCTCGCGTCGGGGTTCGATGCCCGTAGTGCCGCGCGGATCTGCCCGACGAAGGTCCCGTAGGCCGTGAAGTTCGCGTTGTAGAGCAGTTCCACGTCCAGGTTGACGCCGTCGTAGCCATTCGCCGATACCAGGCCGGCAATCGCGCTCGCGGCCGTGGCCATGGCCACGGGATCGGTGAAGAACGCCGTGTTCTTGTCGTAGCCGAACGACGTCACGGTGAGATCGACACGAACCCCGGCCGCGTGCGCGTTGCTGACGATGGTTGGCGCAGTCGAGCCCATCACAGCCGCGTAGCCGCCCCCGCTGGTCGAGATCGTCCCGCTCGAGGTAAAGCCGACTGAGAAGAGGGCGATGTCTGTCAGCAGGTCATAGCGGAGATACGGGTCGGTGCTGGAGTCGATCTCCCAGTAGGGGAGGAACCCATACACCTCGGCCGACAGGCGGTGGGCGAACGCTGACGCCGGCAGGGGCGCAGCGGGAGCGATCCGGGCCACTCCTGGAACGGGCGGCGGAACCACCGCTGCCATGGCGGGCGACAGCGAGCCGGCGAACAACAGCAGCACTCCCGCGAACGCGCTGAGCCGATGACGACGGAGGCGGTCGCTGAGCCTGACGGTTCGGGGCAAGGGCATGAGTCCTCTGATCGGGGCATGGCTCGGGGGCGGAGGACCATCCTACGACCGATGCCGCCGGTGGGCCTCCGGCCGGTATGATGCCGGGGATGTCAGATCGCGGACTGCCCATCGCCGACACCGCCCTGGCCTGCCCGTTCATCGCCTTTGAGGATGATCGTGAGGGCCGGGCGCTGAGTCCGGACGGGCGCCACCGCTGCTACGCAGAGGTCCGGCCAGCCCCCCGGGCGATGGCCCACCAGGAGGCTTACTGCCTCACGTCGGCATTCTCGGTCTGCCCGACGTTCCTGGATTGGGCGAGGCGCGAGGCCGCTCAGACCCGGCCGGCGGCGGTCGCCGATCCGCTTGTGGAGGAGGCCGCGGGCCGGGCAGCGTCCGCGGGAGCCCGTGCGGAGGCCGAGCTCAACAGCGACGAAGCGCGGCGTAACCCACCCAGGGACTGGCTGTCGCCACCGCCGTGGATGAGCTCGGGCCCGGACGATGAGTCGGACGGTGATGAGGACGCGGATGGCGAGCCCGGGACTCTGCCTGTTCCCCCGCGGGGCAGCGGCTTGTCCGGGTCATTCGCGGACCGGATCCTTACGGAACCATCAGTGCTTGAGCCGTCCGCGATCTGGGCACCTCCCGTGCCCCGGACCCCGACTGTCGATCCGCGAGTCGAACGCTCGGCCCCTTCCGACGAGGATGACGAGGAAGACGAGGAAGACGCGCCACCGGCGAAGGAGGAGCGGTCATCACGCCGCGGCCGTTCGGGACAGGGTCGCGATGCCGCGCGCGCATCGAGGGCGCGGATGGCCCCGTCCTGGGAACGCCCACCGCGCCGCGAGGCATACCCGACCTTGAAGACGCGGATTGGCTTGGGGCAACTATCGGTGAGCCCGATCCTGTTCTGGATCATTGCGCTCGCCGTCGCCGTCGTGGTGCTCTTCTCGCTGCCGGCGATCCTTGGCATCGGCAATCCGCCAGGGGCCACTACGGCCCCGAGTCCATCGGCCAGCGCCAGCGGCATTGCGGCGAGTTCGGCTCCTGAGGGACCAACGCCCGTTCCCCAGCCAACTGTGCAGACCTACGTGGTCCAGGCTGGCGACACGATGTCGCGGATTGCGAACCGCTTCAGCATCCCGCTCCAGCTCCTGATCGACGCGAACAAGGAAGCGATCCCGAATCCGGACAAGCTCCAGCTCGGCCAGGAGGTCATCATCCCGCTGACGACGCCGACGCTCCTGCCGAACGAGGCCCCATCGCCAAGTCCGTAGAGGTGGACCCGCGGGGCGGCTGGCCCTAGCGCGGGGTCAGGTTGATCGAGGTGATCTTGCCGGCCTCGACACGGAACGATGCATCGAGGTGCTGCGACAGCGCGCCCGGACGAACCGTGAGGACGTCAGCCTGGTACGTGGCGCCAAGATCCTTGACCTCGCCCGGGATCATCTTGAGTCCACTTTCGGCGCGCAGGAACCAGCCACCCACCTGCTCGATGCCGCGCAGCGTCCGGGCGTTGTCACCGACGTGGATCCGCATCTCGACGCGTTCGTCCATCAGGGCCACGGCCCCGGGTCGATCGCCGTCGTTGAGCTTTTCGAAGAAGACTTCCATCGTGTCGACTGCACCCATGCGGGCAGTGTACGAGGGCCTGCTCGTGACCGCCCAGCACCGCTAGAACCCGCCCCCGGCGCCGCCGCCTCCACCCGAGCCGCCACCCCCGAATCCGCCACCGCCGCCCGATCCGCCAGACGAAGGTGCGCTGCCGATCGTCCCCAGCGCGGCGAACATCCCGCCGATGTTGGGGATACCGGACGAGGAAAACAGTCCCCCGGAACCGCCACCGCCCCGAACGGCACCCGTGGACATGCTGGTGCCGCTGTGGCTCTGGTACCAGGTCGGCAGATATCCAACCTGCCGTCCGTTGGCCTCCGAGTCCGACATGGTGCGGCCGAGGACGTCCTCGACCTTGTCCGATAGCCCGAGGGCCACGGCCCAGACGACGGCCTCGTCCGGTGTCTCGAGCCAGGAGAGGCCGGATTCCTTGACGACCTGGTCCATCGACCGGGCCTGGTCCATCGTCCTGGCCAGCGTCCTCTTGTAGGCGAACAGCCAGGCCCGCGACATCGCGCCGGCCATCGTCCGCGCCGGCATGACGCCGGCGAGCAGCTGGGTGATCAGTCCGGCCGCGATGGCGGCACCACCGACCAGCGTCAGACCACTGGCGGGAAGGCTCAGTCCGGCCCAGATCGCGACGACTCCCGCGCCGAGCTCGAGGAACCCGATCGTGCGCCATCGGCCCACGACGCTGGAAGGGCGCCTGCCGAACCAGCCCGCCGCGACGGCATTGTCCTCGAGCTGTTGCTGGAATTTCGGAACATCCGTTGCCAGCTTTGGAACCTCGTCCGGTTCGATCGTCCCGTCGCTCGCCAGTGAGTGGAGACGGGTCAGCAGGTACTGCTCGGCGCTGCCGAGGGGACGGCGCGAGGCCAGTGCGAGGCGGGCACGAGCGATCGCTTCACGATCGCCGGAATCAGCGCTCCCTGCGCGATCGCCAGCGCTCGTCGTCCGGGGCCGAAGGGTGTTGGCAAGGATCGGCTCGGTAGCGGCGGAGGCCGAGGCAAGGTCGGCCATGGCCTCCTGCTCCGCACGCGCCCCGACATCGATGTTCAGCTTCGTTCGGCCAAGTCCCAGGAACCCGTGTTCCTCGCGGAATGCGACGGAGCCACGGCTGGCGAGATCCATGAGGGCAGTCGTGAGAGACCGGCGCGAGGTGTTCCCGTCCATCACGAGCGTCCCGATTGCCGCCGTCATCCCGGAGGGCGGCGCCGGAACGAGGATCGAGTCCGAGTCGAGATAGACGGGGTCGCGCCCGTAACGGAGCCAGTGGAAAACGGCCCAGCCGGCCAGGCCGAGGAGCGCGAGAGCTCCCCCGAAGATCCCGACCACCGCGTTGAGCTGGCGCGCAAACTCCAGCCGATTGGCATGCTCGGGCGTTGCGGCTGCATCGACACGTTGCATGGCCGCCAGCACGGCACCGTTGAGGTCGCCCGCGGCGAGCAGCGGAAGCATGTCCTCATCGAAGATCTTCTGGCGCTCCTCGTCGGCGAGGAACGTCGAGCGGAAGCCGGCACCCGCGAACAGGCGCACCTGCCCGTGGACGAGTGACGGGTCAAGGTCGAACAGGATCACCAGTCCGTCGTCAAACCCCCGCCGCCCGATTCCCCACTGGTCGATGAGCGCCGCTGCGTTGGAATCGGAGGTGCCCTCGTCGATCTTGTACGGCCAGACCTGCGTGTAGACGACGACCTCGGCACCGGTCCTCGCCTCGATTGCATCGATCGTCGTCTCGAGGGTCGTGATGGTCGAGGGCCGAAAGACGCCCGCATAGTCGTAGACCGCCCGGTCGATTGTCGGTTCCGGGAAGGGCGGGCCGGGCGCGACCGGACCGGCTGCCAGCGCGGAGCCCAGCGGGAGCAGGAGGGCCAGCCCAAGCCCGACGGCGATAGCGAAGCGGCGGTTCAGCATCGGTGATGCGCTCTAGAGGGCGATCCGGCGACCCGCGTTCAGCATCCCGAGGAGTGTTGCCACCACGCTGATGACCAGCGACCCCAGCAACGCGCCGACGAACGAGTCGGACGTGAAGTCCGGTGGGAATCCGCCGATCGTGAAGCCAAGACCGAGCTGCGACGAGACAAGGCTCACGAGGAGCAGCAGGACGGCGTTGAGGACGAAGGCGAAGAGGCCCATCGTCATGAGGGTGATCGGGAAGGACAGCATCTTCAGGATCGGCTTGAGGTAGGTGTTGACGAGCGCCAGGATGAGGGCGACCGCGAGCAACTTCCACCAGTCCCCACCGAAATCGAACGTGATCTGGGGCACCAGCTGGATCGCGGCCCACACGCCGGCTGCGTTGATGAGTACCTTGACGAGCAGATCGATCATGGCGTGTCTCCCGCATCCCAGTCACGGACCGATGGCGGCCCGCTGGCGTCGATCATCGCAGATGGCGTCGAGCGACGGTTTGCGTGGCGGGGCCGCTCAGTCGCGGCGAGTGGCCGTCTCGAGCCGAGCCTTTACCTCGGGCCACTCGTCGGCGAGCACGCTGTAGAACGCCGAATCGCGGAGCGGTCCGGTCGGCATGATCATGTGGCCGCGAAAGACGCCTTCGAAGGTCGCCCCGATCCCAAGCAGCGCCCGACGCGATTTCTCGTTGCGCGCATCGGTCTTGAACTCGACGCGGTTCGCGCCCAGGACCTCGAAGGCGTGGACCAGCTGAAGCAGCTTTGCCTCTCGGTTCGCGCCCGTCCGCTGGTAGGCCGTGCCAAGCCACGTCCAGCCGATCTCCAGGCGGCGATGGTCCGGAACGATCGACATGAACCGGGTGCTCCCGACGGCCCTACCACTGGCCAGGTCAATCGTCGCGAACGGGAGGTCGGTTCCGCTGGCCGCGGCTCCGAGCGCCGCCCGGATCCAGGCTTCGATCCCTGCCGGATCCGTCGGTCGAGCCACGGTCAACGCCCAGATCGAGGCGTCAAGTCCGACGCCAACCAGATCGTCGAGATGATCGAGCGACAGCGGTTCGAGACGAACCCGTTGTCCGGTCAGGACGACTGGGGTCACCCACGGCGCCCGCGCAGGCTGGGTGTTCATGCTTTCTCCCTGGTTGCGTAGACGTGCTCGATCGCCCGACGGAGGTGCTCGATCGCTGCCGGATCGAACTCATAGTTCCAGGGACGTATTCGGTCTCGATGGACGAGGGTGCCGTCCATGCCGAGGGCCAGCGCCTCGCGCGACATGAGGATCAGGTCCGCGGTCTCGTCCAGGCGCGCCATACCGTCGGCATCACCGATCAGGACCGGCACGAGCTCGACCCCCTTGGTCCCGGCGATGGCGAGCGTCTCGGCGATGTTGTCCGTGCCCCGCTCGGACGCACAGACCACGCCGACGGTCGATCCAGCGGGCAGGGCCGCGATCTCCTGGACCATCTCGACATAGCCGGGGCCCACCAGCATCGCGATGACCGGTGCGCGGCCACCGACGAGGGCCTGCGCTTCGTCGGCATGGAACGTCGTGGTTGCCACCAGGTCGTAGTGGAAGCGCTCGAGCCGTTCGGGGACCTCATCGAGCAGCGTGCCCTCGACCTCGATCTGGCCCGGAAACTCGCTGTTGAGTCGCTCGGCATCAAAGCCCGCATCCGCCGTGGTGCACTCCGCGAACAGCACGTGGACCACGGGCCCCGGCCGTCGTCGCTCGGACGATGCAGCGAACGCTGCGGCGGAGACCTCATCGGGAGTGAACCCGGATTGGGCGGCCCGTCGGATCATCTCGGACACGATTCCAGCCAGCGTGTCGGGGCCTCGCCGTCGTGGTGGCCGATCCGCGACAACGGTCCCGGCGCCGTGGCGGCTGGTCACGTAGCCCGCATTGGCGAGGCGTCGATAGACGGCCCGGATCGTGTTGGGATTCACGCGCAGGGCAGCTCCGAGCTCGCGCACAGGCGACAACCGCGCACCGGGCAGGAGCCGCCCCGAATCGATCTGGTACGCGAGCTGCCAATAGATCTGGGTTGAGATCGGGACGTCACTGTCCCGCGTCACGTCGAGGTCCTGGGCAGTTGGCCCGGTCGGACCATTCCTCGGTTCCGCTGCGCTGGTCGTCATGAGTCCGGATCCGGCCCTCGTGATGCTTGGCCTAGTCCACTGTACCAACAGGATCGCGGCCTGGGTCGACGGAGACGATGACGCGCTGCCGTACCTCGACCTCGACGGTTTCACCGGGACCAAGGACGATGGGCCAGGAGATGAGGAGCGCCGAACCCTGGTAGACGCGCTCAAAGCCGCCCTCCGAGTTGGACACCGTCTCGATCGGAGCCCACCA
>JBDTOF010000293.1:0-2225 GCA_039933375.1 Chloroflexota bacterium | reverse complement strand
ATGACCGATACCCGCCAGCGACGTCTGGTCGAGGAGTTCCTCGCCAGCCCGACCGGGGACGCCCGCAACTGATGGCCCGTCCATCCGTCGCCGCGCGCCGCTACGCAGAGGCCTCCTTCGAGCTGGCCGTGCGTGACGATGCGCTCGACGCGTGGAGCGACGGCCTCGGCCTGATGGCCGGGGTCGCTGCGGATCCGGCGGTCGGCCGACTGGTTGACAATCCCGTGATCCCCCAGGCGGAGCGCCAGGCGATGGTCGCCAAGATCTTCGAGGGCCGAGTGGCTCCCGGACCACTGAACCTCGCCCGGTTCCTCGCGAAGCGCGGCCGGTTCGAGTCCCTCCCGGCCGTGGCCGTGGAGTTCACCCGTCTCCTCAACCGCCGCAACGGTGTCGTGGAGGCCGTCATCACGAGCGCAGCACCGCTCACCGCCGCCGAGACGGACGCGATCAGCGCCCGGGTCGCGACGATGACCGGATCCGGCGTCAGCCTCCGGACGGAGATCGACCCGGCGCTCATCGGCGGACTCACCGTCAAGGTCGGCGATCAACTGCTCGATGCGAGCGTCCGGGGTCGTCTCGAACGGCTCCGCGGCAGGCTCGTGGCGAGTTCGCGCTAGGCCCACCCGCTCCGCTTCGGCGGAGCATCAGCGGGCCACTGGCGCCCGACAACGGAGAACCGATGGCAATTCGCTCTGACGAGATCATCAGCATCATCAAGTCGGCGATCGACACCTTCGACCAGGGTACGGAAACCCGGAACACCGGAACGGTCGTGGAGGTCGGCGACGGCATCGCCCAGGTCTATGGCCTCGAGGGCGCTCTCGCCTCGGAGCTCCTCGAGTTCCCCAATGGCGTGCGTGGCCTGGCCCTCAACCTGGAGGAGGAGACGGTCGGTGCCGTGATCCTCGGTGATGCGAGATATATCAAGGAAGGCGACATCGTCAAGACGACCGGCCGCGTCGTCGAGGTACCGGTCGGGCAGGCACTCATCGGTCGCGTCGTGGACCCGCTCGGTCGGCCGATCGACGACAAGGGTCCGATCGAGGCGAAGACAACCCGCCCCGTCGAGCGCATCGCCCCCGGCGTTATCGTCCGGCAGGGCGTCGATACGCCGGTGCAGACCGGAATCAAGGCCATCGACGCCCTGATCCCGATCGGCCGCGGCCAGCGCGAACTGATCATCGGCGACCGCCAGACCGGCAAGACCGCCATCGCCATCGACACGATCATCAACCAGAAGGGCAAGGGCCTCGTCTGCATCTACGTGGCCATAGGCCAGAAGATGTCGACCGTCGCCAACACCGTGGCCACGCTCGAGAAGTACGGCGCGATGGAGCACTCAATCGTCGTCGTCGCTGGTGCCGAGGATGCGGCCCCGCTCCAGTACCTCGCTCCGTACGCCGGTGTGGCGATGGGCGAGGAGGTCATGGAGAACGGGGTCACGATCGACGGCACCCTCGTCAAGGACGCCCTGTGCGTCTACGACGACCTGAGCAAGCACGCTTGGGCCTACCGCGAGATGGCCCTCCTGCTGCGCCGCCCGCCGGGCCGCGAGGCGTATCCGGGCGACGTCTTCTACCTTCACAGCCGTCTGCTCGAGCGGGCCGCGCGCCTGAACGAGGAGAACGGCGGCGGATCATTGACCGCGCTCCCGATCATCGAGACCCAGGCCGGCGACGTGTCTGCCTACATCCCCACCAACGTCATCTCGATCACGGACGGCCAGATCTACCTCGAGACGGACCTCTTCAACGCCGGGCAGCGGCCCGCGTTGAACATTGGCCTTTCCGTGTCGCGCGTCGGTTCCGCCGCCCAGACCAAGGCCATGAAGAAGGTCGCGGCACCGCTCAAGCTGGACCTCGCCCAGTACCGGTCCCTTGCCGCGTTCGCCCAGTTCGCGTCCGACCTGGACAAGGCGACACGCGACCAGCTGACCCGGGGCGAGAAGTTGTCCGAGGTGGTCAAGCAGGCGCAGTACGTGCCGATGCCGGTCGAGAACCAGGTCGCCATCCTGTACGCGGCCACGACCGGCAGCCTCGATGATGTCCCGACGGCGAAGGTCCGCGACTTCGAGTCGAAGTTCTACCGCTTCCTCGAGACTGAGCGACCGTCGATCCTCAAGGACCTCGGCAAGGGCAAGACGCTCACCGACGAGCTCGTCACGGCGCTCGACGAGGCCATCGAGGCGTTCCGGGTGGAGGGCTTCGCCATGGAGCCTCGAGCCG
>JBDTOF010000292.1:0-23439 GCA_039933375.1 Chloroflexota bacterium | reverse complement strand
CGTCGGCCCGATCAGGCGATCCACCTGGGCATGGATCGCGGCCGTGACCGCGGGATGCGCGTGCCCGAGGGCCGTAACCGCGATGCCGTTGGCGAAGTCGAGGTACGACTTGCCGCTCGTATCGAACAGGCGATGCCCGACACCGTGGCTCCATGAGCGCTCGAAATAGCGCCCGAGGACGGGGGTCAGGTGGCCGTTGGCGAGCGCGGCGAGGTCCGTGATCGGGGTGTCATCGGGCATGGATCGAGTATAGGCGGGCGCCCTGCTCGCAGCCCGACCAGACCCCCGCCCGAGGATCAGGGATGGATGCGCCAGATCGTCACGCCGCCAAAGTCGAGGACCCAGACGTCCCCCCGGGCGCGTTCGGCGACAAACGGGTTGATCGCCCCGGGCAGAGCGACCGTTGCCCCAACCGTGTTGGTCGGCAGATCCATGACGACCACCGTCCCAGCGATTCCGTCTGGGATCCAGGCCGAATGCTCGACGATCGTGCCGTCCAAGGGCTGCTTCCAGCCGTCTACGTCTGCCCCGAGGGCGCCCGTCAGCGGATCGACGCTCAGCGTCGATCCGCTCGTGCGCCGAGCAACGACGAGAAGCCTGCTGCCATCGTCGGCGAACCAGGACGGGCTGCCACCTATGTCCAATGGTGCCCCGAACAAGTTCGTCGTTGGGTCGAGCCTCCGGATGAGCCCGTCTGTGTCGTCGCTGACCCAGACGGTCGCGGACATGATGGCAAGGCCGGAACCGTTCGGGCCGATCTTGATCGACGAGGTTACCGTGGCCGTCGTCGGATCGATTCGGAGGAGTCGGTCGGAATCGCGGTCGACCGCCCAGATGGAGCCGAAACCGGCCTTGAGATCCCAGAGTTGGGGTCCCACAGAGTCGATCCGGCCGGTGATCTCCTTGGTCGCCGGGTCAATCGCCAGGATGGCGCCCGCCGTAAGTTCAGCGACCCACACACGCCCATCGGGGCCGATTGCAATCCCGCAGGGCGATCCTCCGACCGTGATGCGGTCAACGACAGTGTTGGTGTTTGGGTCGATTCGGTCGACCTGACCGGTCAGGAAGCTCGTGATCCATACGGCCGTTTCATCAGACGCCATCGCACAAGGTCCTCGGTCGACCGCAATCGACGCGACGATCCGATCATCATGCGATATGGTCGCGCTTGGCTCCGGGGACGTTGGCAGGGCCGAAGTCGGCGACACAGCCGGTGTCGGTTCTGTGGCGCCAGCAGCTTCGGTCGGCAGGCCGCTTGAACCCGCGTTTGGTGCGCCGCTCCCGCAGGCCGCAAGGACAAGTGCGGCCAGGATGAGTCCAGGGTTCCGGTGGGATTGACCGGCCATGCGCGATCCTCCTGTCAGGTGGCCCCGTCCATTTCAATGGTGATCCCGCGATGTTAGGGCGCACGGCTGCCGAGGACCGTCGAGCGGCTGACCGGATGGGCCGCCTCGACGCGCCGGTGGCATCATTCGCCGTGCGCCCGCCCGCCACACCTGCCACGAGGTTCCTGTGTCCATCGACTTTCGCCTGACCGACGAGAACCGCCTCGTCCAGCAGACCGTCCGTGATTTTGCCGAGAACGAGATCCTGCCCCACATCAAGGAGTGGGACGAGAAGGGCGAGGTCCACCGCGAGGTCTTCGATCGAATGGGCGCACTGGGTCTCCTCGGCGCGCCGATCTGGGAGCAGTGGGGTGGTTCCGGCATGGATTACCTCAGCTTCGCGATCATCTGTGAGGAGCTCGAGCGGGCCGACACGGCCTTCCGCGTCGTCCAGAGCGTGCATGTCGGGCTCAACTCGCTGACCCTGCAGCAGTGGGCGACCGAGGAGCAGCGCCAGCGCTGGCTCGTGCCCCAGGCTCGGGGAGAGAAACTGGCGACCTTCGGTCTGACCGAACCGGGGGTTGGCACGGACGCCGCGAGCCTGGCAACGACCGCGCGTCGCGACGGGGACTCGTATGTCCTCAACGGCTCCAAGATCTGGATCAGCCTGGCGGACGTGGCGGACCACTTCCTCGTGTTCGCCTCGGTCGACCGGTCGAAGAAGCACAAGGGCGTGACGGCCTTCCTGCTCGAGCGCGGGATGAAGGGCCTGACTACCGGGACACTGCACGGCAAGTTGGGAATCCGGGCCGGGAATACCGGTCTCATCACGATGGATGGCCTCCGCGTCCCGATCGAGCACCGGATCGGCGAGGAGGGGGAGGGCTTCCTCATCGCCATGAGCGCCATCGACCAGGGTCGGTTCACCGTTGCCGCTGGCAACGTCGGGCTCGCCCAGGCCTGCCTGGACGCATCGCTCAAGTACGCCCATGAGCGCGAGACGTTCGGCGAGGAGATCGGCCGCCACCAGCTCGTCAAGCAGATGCTGGCCAAGATGCTGGCCGGTATCGAGGCGGGCCGGCTCCTCGTCTGGCGCTCGGCATTCCTCAAGAATCACGGGGTCCGCAACACCCGGGAGACATCACTCGCCAAGTGGCACGCCACGGACCACGCGGTCGCGAGTGCGCTCGATGCGATCCAGATCCATGGCGCAAACGGCTACTCCAACGAGTTCCCGGTTGAGCGGTACCTGCGCAATTCGAAGGCCGCCGTGATCTACGAGGGGACCAGCCAGCTCCACACGCTGATCCAGGCGGACTATGCCCTCGGCTATCGCGAGGATCGCCCAATCCGGTGCGAGCCCCAGCCCGCCCAGGGTTTCGAACAACTGCCGGCCTCCGTGGCCGCCGGCGCCGGCCGGGCCTGAACCCAGGCACCGGGGCCTCCCACCCGCCAATGGAGACTGAGGCAGGCCGCTTCAGCGCGGCAGAGACGCGGACGCTCTCGACGCTGGCCGCGACCTTCGTCCCCGCTGGCGACTCTGAGCTCGTTGGCGAACTGGCTGCACAGGCTCTGGTCCGGGCGGCCGATCCAGCGCAGGTCACGCAACTCCGGCTGGTGCTGCGGCTGCTGGAGAACCCCACCCTCAATCTCATCACCGCGGGCAGGGCGTCCGGACTGACGGCCATGTCCCCGGCCGAGCGGGAGCGGCTTCTGCTGCGCTGGGCCCATTCACCGATCGCACTGAAGCGCTCGGCGTTCCAGGCCCTCCGAAAGCTGGTCTCGTTCCTCGCCTACAGTGCGCCGGGCGCTGATGGGCCCAATGCCCTGCTCCACACGATCGGCTACCAGACCGACGCGCCGGAACGGGCCCCGGACCTGACGACGGCCCGGCCGACGTCGGTGGATCGAACCTCATCGTCCGAGCCCGTCCACCTCGACGCCGACGTGATCGTGGTCGGATCCGGGGCCGGCGGCGGCATCGTCGCGGCTGAGTTGGCAGAGGCCGGTCGCTCCGTACTCGTGCTGGAGGCGGGCCCCTGGGTCGATGAATCGACGATGCCGCGAACCGAGCTCGATGCGTTCTCGCGGCTCTATCTGAACCATGGGTTGCTATCGACCTGGGATGCCTCGATCAGCATGCTGGCCGGCTCCGGTGTCGGCGGCGGGACCCTGGTCAACTGGATGACCTGCATCGACGCTCCCGGGTCGGTTCGGGCCGAGTGGGCGCGGGACCACGGTCTCGATGGCGTCGATGGCCCCGAATGGGATCGCGACGTTGACGCGTTGGAGACGCAGCTCGGCATCACGGAATCCGATGTCATTCCTCCGAAGGATGCGGCGATCCTGCGAGGTGCCGAGGCATTGGGCTGGGAGGCAGCCCCGATCCGACGGAACGCCCGCGCCTGTGGTGATTGCGGGAGCTGTCCGTTCGGGTGTCCACGTGGCACCAAGCTGGGTGGCCTGCGGGTCCATCTTCCGGCTGCCGTGCGGGGAGGAGCGCGGATCGTGGATCGGGTCCGCGTGACGCGGCTGCTCATCGAGCATGGGGCGGTCGTCGGCGTCGAGGGCAACCTGCTCGTCGAGGATGCCGCCACGGGCATGCCGATCCTGACGGCGGCCGGGGATCCGACGGCTGCCCGTGTCCGGAGAGTCATCGCTCGCGCCCCGCAGGTCGTGCTGGCGGCCGGCGCGCTGCGGACCCCTGCCGTCCTCCAGGGGACCGGGCCAACGCACCACGCGGTGGGGCGACATCTGCGCCTCCATCCGGTTCCGGTCGTTGCCGGGCGCATGGCAACCCCGGTGGATATGTGGCGCGGAACGATGCAGGCGGCCCGCTCCGGGGAGTTCAGCTCCGACACACCCGACCATCGCGGCTATGTGATCGAGTCCGCGCCCGGCCATCCGGGCCTGCTGGCCCTCGCCGTGCCCTGGGACGACGCACGCGATCATGCCAGCTGGCTGGAGGCGAGCCGCTTCCTTGCCCCGCTGGTCGCCGTGACCAGGGACGGCGGCGAGGGGCGCACCACCCTGACCGCCAGCGGTCGAGTCCGGATCGACTACCGCCTCGACGTGGACGGTGTCAGGACGCTGCGCCACGCGGCCGGCTCGATGGCGCGCCTGATCCGGGCCGCTGGCGCAACCGAGATCCTCGCGGCGGCGACGCCGATCCTGACGCACCGGGTCGCGGGCGACGGCGAAGCCGTTCGCTTCGCGTCCTTCCTGGCTCGTGTTCGGACGCTCGACTACGGCCCGAATCGAGGAACGGTCTTCTCCGCCCACCAGATGGGCACGGTCAGGATGGGCGCTGAGGCAAAAGATCACGCCGCCGATCCGCGGGGTCGGGTCCGCGATTTCTCGGGGCGCGTGATCAGGGGCCTCTACGTGGCGGACACCTCGACCTTCCCGACAGGTCTAGGGGTCAACCCTATGATCACCGTCATGGCGATGGCCCGACGCGTCGGTCGGACGGTCGTGGCCGAGGGCCGGACCAGGGGCTGAGCGCGGCGAGGACCTTGCCTGGGACCGAGGTCAGCCGGATCACTCCGGCGCGTTGACGCCCCGTGGGACCAGGATCGCCGCCTCGGGTTCGGTCGCCACCACGGTCCTCCGATCGGAGCGTGCCGCGCGGCCACGAGCCGTCACGATCACCGCGACCGCGAAAACGATCACCGCCGAAGCGGCGATCGTCCGTGGTGTGATCGGCTCCGAGAGGAAGACGGCCCCGAGCGCAAAGGCCACAACGGGGTTCACGTAGGCATACGTGCCGACGAGCGAGAGGGGGGCATTCCGCAGCAGCCAGGCATAGGCGTTGAACCCGAGGAGGCTGCCGATCAGGATCAGGTAGGCCATGGCGATCAGCGAATCGTTCGAGATCGCCGCTGGATCGAACCGCGCAGGCTCACCGGTGGCGATCGCCTCCACGAACAGGGCGGCCGAGCCGGCGAGCATCTGGATGCCGGTCGAGGTCAGTGCGCGTCGCGGCAGGTCGGCAGCCCGCGCCGAGAACAGCGATCCGTGCGCCCAGCCGATCGGCGCCAGGATCAGGATGCCGATCCCGAGGATATCGAAGGTGGCGCCACCGGCTGGCCAGACGAGCAGGGCGACTCCCGCGATGCCGAGCCCGATCCCCACGACCACGACCAGCGGCAGGCGGTCACGGAAGTAGACCCAGCCGAGGACCGCAAACCAGAGGGGGATGAGCGCGATCAGAACCGCGGCAATCCCGCTGGCAACCGTCTGCTCGCCGAACGCCACGAAACCGTTGCCGATGCCGAGCAACAGCGCCCCGACGATCGCGGCATCGCGAACCTGACGGAGCGTCGGACGACGGCGCAGCAGATCTCCCCGCACGATCTCATAGAGCAGCAGGAGCGAGCCGGCAATGGCAAAACGGATCGCCATGCTCAGGAACGGCGGGATGGTCTCGATGACGATCGCGATCCCGAGATAGGTCGAGCCCCAGACGAGGTAGACCGTGGCCATGGCGACCGAGACGGCGAGCGTAGAGGCGGGCTTTGGCATAGTGGAGTGGTCCAAGATGCGCAGAGTGTAGGGCTCCTGCCGGGTTCGCGCCAGACCCGGTGATGCGAGGGGAGTTCGGCGCGTGGACCGCTCTCGAGGAGACTACGCCGCGAGTATCACCCCGGATCCTGGTCGGCAGTCGCGACATGCCCTGAACCCGGCCGAGATGGCCGCCCCGAGTGTCGCAAACGGCCGCCGATGCCTCGCTGTGATCCGTTGTGCGTGATGGCAGCTCGGCAGGCAGACGACCCTCGTGGTTGCGGATCCGAGGTACCGTTGTCCGGCGCGAGTGTCGGCCTCCAGCTGCGCCATATCAAGCCCCTCGCTGGCGAGGACCGCGTGCTTCGCCTCTGGACCGCCGAGCGAGTACTGACCGATCGAGCCGTCGCTCCGGACGACCCGGTGGCACGGAACGACGAGCGGCACGGGATTACGGGACAGGGCGGTACCCACCGCCCGCATCGCCCGTGGTCGCCCGATCTCGGCCGCCACCCAGCCATATGGTCGGACCTCGCCGCGCGGGATCTCGAGCGCCTTGGTCCAGACGGCCACCTCGAATGGTGTGTGGCCGCGCAGGTCGAGCGAGACTCGCGCACGACGATCGCCCCCGAGGCGCCGTGCAACGGCCCGCGCGAGCGGCTCTGGGACTTCCGCTACCCGCGACAACGGCCGGCCGATCGTCGATCGGAAGTGCTCCTCGAACGCCTCCTGGTCGTCGACCCGGCCGATCCAGGACACGCCACGGCCGTTCCAGGCAATCCCGACCGTGCCCAGTGGCGACGGCAGCTCGGCCCACGTATCGGCGAGGCCGACGCGCGCCAGGACGCTCGCCCTGAGTCCGCCTGGGGCCGTAGCGCCCAGGTCCGCAAGTCGGCCCTCGAGGGCGAGAGGCTGGGTTGACCGGCGAGACCGGGGTCGACGGGTGGCCGGGGAAGTGGTGGGTGCGGACTTCATGCGGTCATCTCCGAGGTGTGTGGCTGCGCGCTGGCCCCGGTTGGGGCCTCGGCGGTGAGTGCGCGGCGGAGCTGTCCCAGGCCACGGTGGACCTGGGCCTTGATCGTGCCTTCGGGCCGGCCGAGGGCCGCGGCCGTGTCGGCGACGGACAGACCATCGACATGCCGGAGGACGATGGCTTCCCGCATCGTGAGGGGCAGTTGGCTCAGGGCCTGGATCAACTCCTGGCGGGATTCATGACGTTCGGCGAGCGCGATTGGCCCCGCACTGTCCGGCGCCCTCACGTCGAACCCTCCGGTGAGGAGCGGCTCGAGGGGTGATGCGGGGCGCCGGTCGGCGAGGCGCCGCCGGCGGTTCCTGGCCAGGTTGATCGTGATCGTGGCGAGCCATGGTCGGAGCCGGAGCGAGAGGATGCGATCGGGGTCGTAGGTCGCCAGTGCCCGGTACGAGCGAACCAGGGCATCCTGGGCCACCTCCTCGGCATCGCCCGTCAGACCCAGGCAGCGGAGGGCGATGGAGTACAGGCGGTCCGCGTGCGCGTCCACCAGGGCGGGAAAGGCACGATCGAGGTCGGCTGCGAGGCGGCCGACAAGTGCGATATCAGGGTCCATCACGCTCCACAACACGGTCCGCATCGGATCGGTTGCAGTGTGGCGCGCTCGTCAGGCGCCGGCGAGCACCTCGATCTCCCCGGTCGGCTGGACGAGGAAGATCCACACATCCCACGCAACGTGGCTGACGATGAGAGCGCCAAGCGGGACGCCAGCGGCATAGAGAGCGCACCAGTGGGCTCCGGCCACGCCGGCCGCGCCCATGAGGGTGAAGTTGCCCGAGGTCACATGGACGCCCCCGTAGGCGCCGGCCGCGAGAGCTGCCCCGCGCCAGCGACCGAAGCGACGCATCAATGCCGCCTGGATGAGGCCGCGCCAGAAGAGCTCTTCGGCCGGACCGATGACCAGGGCCAGGCGCGTCGCGATCTCCTCGCGTGGACGCAACGCGCGGAGCGAGTAGATCTCGCGGATCTGGGCGTCGCCACCGGGAACGTTGGAGCGGGCGAATCGATCACCGATCTGGAACGTGACGTAGAGGACCCCGGCCGACAGCAGGCCGAGCGGCACATGCCAGGGCTTGATCCGGGCCCGCCGCGCCGCGGGTGACAGCACGAACGCGAGGCCCCCGAGCGTCAGCCCGGTCATCGTCATCCGGTCCCAGAACCGCTGGCGCGGGCCCCGGAACGTGGCCGTGAAGGCGGTCGCGGCGGCGCCGAGGCCGATGGCGAGCGCCAACGACCCGGGTGCGCCCTGAGCAGAGTCGCGACCGCCGGCTTCTGCCAGCGAGTCCTGATTGCGATCAGCCACGGGCGAGACCGGACAGCAGGAGCCCCAGAACCAGCAGGCCACCGAACGCGAGATGCAGGCGAGCCGTCTGGAGGTCGATCATGGCAATCGCGCGAGCCTGGCCGGACGCGCCGAGCTCGGCGGACCGGACGACCTGCGCCAGGAACGGCAGGGACAGGATCGCCAGCAAGGTGGCTGGTGGCAGCCAGCCAGCGGCGACGGACAGTCCGAGTGTCATATACGCCCCGAGCACGAGTGCCATGTAGCCATAATGGGCCCATTCGCGGCCGACACGCGACGAAAGGGTCACGATGCCCGCTCGCGTGTCCTCGCTGATGTCTCGCCACTCGTTGCCGTGGAGGATCGCCGCCACGAGGAGCCCCACCGGAACGGACAGGATCAGCGCGACCGGGCTCCAGGCGCCGGTAACGGCGAAGTAGCTGCCGACCACCATGAGCGGTCCCATCAACACGAAGACGAGTGGAACCCCGAGCGCTCGGTACTTGTATTGGAGCGGCGGAGCCGTGTAACCCCAACCGCCGACGAGACCAAGCAGCCCGAGCGCCACGATGGCGGGGCCGCGCAACCAGACGAGATAGACGCCCACGATCACGGCCAGCGCGAAGGCCGCGGCCGCGAGCCCGAAGGCCGCCCGCTCGGTGAGTCGCCCCTTGACCAGTGCGTGGCTCGCTCGCGGCGAGACGATCGTGTCGATGCCCTGCCGAACGTCGTAGATCTCGTTGACGATGTTGGTGCCCGAGTGGAGGAGCACCCCGCCGGCGAGGGCTGCGAGGAAGGGGAGCCATACGAACTGGCCATCGACCGCGGCGAGGGTCGCGCCGGCCACCACGGGAATGACCGACGCCGTGTAGGCGAAGGGCCGCAGGATCTCCCAGGCGGCACCGATGCGGCGACGAAGCGCCTCGACGGGCCCGAGCCGGCGATCGTCGGCCAGTTGGCCTGCCGGCACGTCCGCAGGCCGGCTCGACACGCTCGTCGCGGCTGCGGCGCTGGAGGTCGCCGGGCGAGGCGCCGTCGCGTACAGGGCCGCCGCCGCCAGGAGCTCGTCGACCTGCTTCGACTCCTGGAGCACAGGCTGGAGCAGCGGCAGCTGGAGGCCCGTGCCGATCGAAAACGACATGGCCTTTTCGGCGACATCGTCACGGGTCCCGCAGAGCATGAACGCGTCGAGGAGTTCGTCCGGGATGAGGTTTCCGGCAGTGGTGAAGTCCTCGGCCCGCCAGGCTGTCGCGATGGCATCGCGGAGCGCCGGTTCGAAGCCCGCCCGCCCGAGCGAGATGTCCGACAGGATCGACATCATGTAGATGACGAACGGCTCGCGCTTGGCTCGATTGAGCGCCTCCCGGCGCGTCCGGTCGACCAGCGAGAGCAGGTAGCCGGCAGATTCGATCGCTGCCGGATCCCGCCCGGCGGCCGTGGCGGCTTCACCCAGCCGCTCCAGGATCCCCCGGAGCGACGGGATTGATTCGGCCGGCCGGGCCAAGTAGCCGTCGGCCTTGCGGCCCGCCAGTTCCACGAATGCCCGGCGATACGCGGCGATGAACAGGGGGATCCGGTGGGTTGGCGCGAACATCGGCTGGATCGGCGGAAGCCCCGGCGTCGCGGAGGGGAGCCGTTCGCCGGCCCACAGCGCTCGGAGCTTGTCCATGGCGACCGAAACGCCTTCGATGGCTGCCTCGGGCTCGTACGGAATCCCCATCTGCTTGAGGCGCAGCGGAAGCCCGGTCCCGAGGCCCATGACGATCCGGCCCGGGAGGATCTCGTCCAGGGCCGAACCGGTCATCGCCAGCACCACCGGGTGGCGCGTGTTGGGGTTCACCGCTCCGAGTGCCACTCGGAAGTCGCTTCCGTCACGGTCGCGGGCGATGCCGTTGGCCACGGTCGTTGCGAAACTGACCGCATCGCGCTCGAAATACGAGTCGTGGATCCAGATGGAATTAAGGCCAGCATCGCGGGCACGACGAGACCAGTCGAGAACCTCGTCGGGTTCGCCGCGGGCGGCGAGGCCGAGGCCGATCTGACGGGCGAGTGTGCTCATGGTGAACTCCGTTGCGACCGGGGCATCGCACCGCCCGACCGGGTTCCCACATGCTACCACGGTGTAGCCGGTTTTCACGTCGGCGCGCGTGCGACAATCGAACGACGATGCGCCTCGAAGAGCGACACGACGACATGCTGGCGGCCCTCGGCGGGTTCTATCGAACGTGGATTGCGTACCTCGGGATCGAGCTGGAGTTTTTCCACGCGTTGCGCACGGGGGGCGAGGCGGGTCTGACCGTCGCCGAACTCGCGGTGCGGACCGGGACGCACCCCAAGGCCGTGGCCACCTGGGCATGGGCGGCCGACGCGCACGGGCTCATCAGCGGAACGGATGCCCTTCGGGTGGACGACGAGCTGGCCGCGGTCCTGCTGGATGAGGAGCGGACGGCCTACCTCGGTGGCCAGGTCATCCATTCCGTGGTTTCGACCCTGGACTGGGATCGCATGCTCGACTTCTTCCGGACCGGCATCCCGGTCCAGTCCCGGCCCGATCGCTTCCGGATGGCCATCGAGCGCGTCACGCGCCAGGACATCGCCGTCTTCTTCAGCGAAGCTCTCGGGGCCGTTCCGAACCTCGTGACGAAGTTGACCCACGGTGGCCGCATCCTGGACGTCCACTGCGGCGGCGGGCGCTGGCTGGTGGCGATGGCCCAGCGATTCCCGAATCTCACCCTCGTCGGGATCGAGGCCGAGGCCGATTCCCGGGCCCGGGCCGAGCGCCTGATCGAGGACACGGACCTCGAGGATCGGATCCGGATCGAGGCCGTCGCGCGGGACCAGGTCACTCGCCCGGGGCGGTTCGACCTCTGCTACTACCAGTACGCACTCCATGCGCTGCCCGATCCAGCCGCGTCGATCAAGGCCTCCTGGGAGTCCCTTGAGCCCGATGGTTGGGTGGTGGTCCTCGACTGGCTCCTGCCGACCGACGACGAGGAGCTCCACTCGATCCACGGTGAATTGATCGCCGGCGTGCACCTCGACGAGGTCTTCATGGGAACGGGCCTCCACGACGTCGATACGTTTCTCGGCTGGTTCGCCGCTGCCGGGACGCCGACCCCGGAGGTCGTCGAACTGCTCTCCGGCGCGACACTGTTCGTCCTGCACCGTCCGCCGACCCCCTGACGGGGGCTCCGTGCTGCCGCTCCACGTCCACGACCAGGCCCTTGGGCGGCGCCTTGCTCTCCATGAGGCGCACGTTCATGCCCGCTCGAATCGGGAGCTCCGGGACCTCGGCGACGGGGTCCTGCTGTATGACCCCGCTGACCCGGAGCCGTTCTGGAACCGGCTCGTGGCCCCGATCTGGCCGGAGGACGAGGAAGGCTTCAATCGGCGACTCGGCGAGGTCATCACCCTGTTCGCAACACTCGGCCGAATGCCGCATGTCCGGACACTTCCACTTGGTGGACGTCCATCCAACATCGCCGAACGGCTGATGCGGGCAGGGTTCCGTCTGATCGGCCGTGACCGCTCGCTGGCGCTTGTCGATCCCGGGACGGTCCTGTCGCTGTCCCGGACGCTGGCCCAGCGGACCAACCTGCGCGTTGAACATGTCGGCGAGGAGGCCGCCCCAAGGGCCATGGACGTCGCGCGCGTCCTGGTCGAGGCGTTCGGGGTCGAGACTGATCGAATCAGCGGCCTGGCCGCTGAGACCCTCACGGCTGCCCGGCGGCCAGGAGGTGCGGCACTACTCCTGCTCGACGATGATCGACCCGTCGCCGCGGCTCGTCGGGTGACCGTCGAAGGGGCGACGTACCTGTCCTCAATCGGAACAATCCCGCCCGCGCGCGGCAAGGGCTACGCGAGCCTCCTGACCGCAATTGCCGCACGGGACGCGCTCCAATCCGGGTCGGAAATCGTCCACCTCCTCGCCGACGCGGAAACAGATTCCGCGCTCCAGCTGTATCGGCGACTCGGATTCGAGCTCGTCGGCGAGCCGATTGCAGACCTCCTCGCCCGCTGAGATCGTCGCCCGCGAGGGCCACTGGGGCGATACCATCAGGTCCATGACCGACATGCCCGGGACCGTGCTCCGGCCCGCCGCACCTGCCGATGCCGATCGGATTGCCGCGCTCTTCACCGATGAGGGCTACCCGGTCACCCCATCGGTTGTGAGCGCACGCCTGGCCAGGTTCTCCGATGATGCCTCTCGGGTCGTCGTCGCCGACGCGGACGGGGTGGTCATGGGGTTCGTCGCCCTGCATGTCCTGCCACGCTTCGAGCACGACGACGTTGCCGTCCGAATCCTCGCCCTCGTCGTGGATCCGGGGGCGCGGGCGAGGGGCATTGGGCGGCAGCTGATCGAGGAGACCGAGCGGATCTCGGGCGAGCTTGGGGCGGCATTCGTCGAGGTCACGGCCGGTCATCACCGGCCGGACGCCCGCCGCCTGTTCGAATCGGTGGGGTTCGATTCGAGCCTGACCGCCTACCTCCGCAAGAGGCGATGATCATCCCGGGCGGACGGGCCTGACGATGACGAGCGCTGTGCAAGTCACCGATCTCCGCAAGTCGTATGGCCAGACTCGCGCCGTCGACGGCATCTCCTTCGATGTCCAGGTGGGCGAGGTCTTCGGGCTGCTCGGGCCGAACGGCGCCGGCAAGACCACGACGGTGGAGATCCTCGAGGGTCTCCGGCGCTCCGACGGCGGGGACGCGATCGTCCTCGGCATCGATGCGAGTCGGCACCCCGAGCGGCTCAAGCCGCTGATCGGTGTCGCCCTCCAGACCGCGGCGCTGTACCCGAAGCTGACGGTTCGCGAAGTCCTCGACCTGTTCCGAAGTTTCTACGCCTCCCCCGGCCTCACGTCGGCCGAACTGATCGAGCTGTTCGACCTGGGCGAGAAGCGGTCGGCCCAGACTCGCGAACTGTCGGGTGGGCAGCGGCAGCGGCTGGCCGTGGCCCTCGCCCTGGTCAACAACCCGCAGATCGTCTTCCTCGATGAGCCGACGACGGGTCTTGATCCCGCGGCGCGGCGCTCGCTCTGGGAGATCATCGAGAACCTCAGGCACGACGGGCGGACGGTCGTTCTGACGACCCACTACATGGAAGAGGCGGAGGTCCTGTGCGACCGGCTGGCAATCGTCGATCACGGCCGCATCCTCGAGTCGGGTACCGTCAAGGAGCTCGTTGGCCGGCACTTCCGCGAGCGAGCCGTCCAGTTCGATCGGATTGATGCTCTCGGGGACGAGCGCCTGGCGGCGATCGCTGGCGTCAGCTCCGTCGCCCACGAGCGGGGCGAAGTCGTGTTGTATACGAGCGACGTCCCGGCGACGATCGCCGGCGTCCTCGAGCACGCGACCGCGGTCGGTGTCGAGCCGGAAAACCTGACGGTGCGCCGCCCGACACTCGAGGACGTGTTTCTGGCCCTGACTGGCCGGGCCCTTCGGGACTGAGGACACGATGTCAACGCTGCTGCATCTGACCCTTGCCAATATCCGGAGCTACACGCGCGACCGGGCGGCGATGTTCTGGACCATCGCGTTCCCGCTCGTCTTCATCCTGATGTTCGGCGCGATCTTCACGGGTGGCGGATCGTCCGATCGCGTCTTCGGCTGGGTTGACGAGGATGGCACGGCCGCGTCGGCGGCCCTCCGAGCCGCGTTCTCGGATCTCGAGAACGTCGACCTCCAGGACACGACCGAGCAGGACGGACTGGTCACGATGCGTGCCGGCGACCTGCGAGCGCTCCTGATCGTCCCTGCGGGCTACGGCGCTGCGATCGCCGCTGCCGCCGATCAGCCAGGGCCTCCGGTTGCGCTCGTCGTCTACACCGACCCGACCCAGCAGAACCAGACCGCCGACACCTTCCGCTTCGTGGACGCTGT
Organism: Chloroflexota bacterium; assembly: GCA_039933375.1. Lineage (GTDB taxonomy): Bacteria > Chloroflexota > Limnocylindria > Limnocylindrales > CSP1-4 > UBA5189. The sequence continues at coordinate 9,416 of JBDTOF010000292.1, read as the reverse complement.
CCTTGGCCCGGTCAACCTCGAGATCACCGGCCGCGGGCCAGCCGTGGTTCCCGAGGCGCGCGCGGTTCAGACGGAGTCGCTGTCGTTCATCTCCTACCTGGTCCCAAGCATCCTCGGCATGGCGCTCATGCAACTCGGCGTGTTCGCGGCCATCCCGCTGGTGGGGGACCGGCAAAAAGGGATCCTGAAGCGCCTCAGCGCCACGCCCCTTCGGCGCTGGCAACTGGTGGGCAGCAACGTCCTGATGCGCGTGCTCCTCGCCCTGATCCAGACGGCCGTGATCATCGGTGTCGGAGCGCTCGTCTTTGACGTCCAGATTTCGGGCAGCCTTCCACTCGTCGGGGCACTCGTGATCCTCGGGGCCATGACCTTCGTTGCCCTTGGCTACGTCATTGCATCGTTCGCGAAGACCGAGGACGCAGCCAACGGCATGACGAGCGTCGTGCAGTTCCCGCTGATGTTCCTGTCGGGGACGTTCTTTCCGATCGACTCGATGCCGGATGCCCTGAAGACCGTCGCTCGGGTCCTGCCGTTGACGTACCTGTCGGACGGACTTCGACAGGTGATGGTCGGCGGAACGCCATTCGCTCCGCTGTGGGTCTGCTTTGCCGTGCTGGCGGGGTTTCTGGTCGTCTGCCTCGCGATTGCCGCCCGGTATTTCCGCTGGACCTGATATCTGGCCCGCGAGGGGAAGGGCCCCTACCAGCGCTCCGACCGCACGAGTTCGTCCAGTGAGCGCCGACCGCCCGGCTTGAGCGGGCGAGTCAGGTCGGCCGGATCGGCCGGGTACCCGAATGACAGAAGGAACGCGCAGCCCTGGTCCCCGGGATAGCCGAGGATGCTCCGGGTTAGATCCGGGTCGTAGACGGTCGCCGGACAGCTGCCGATCCCGCGCCCCCAGGCCTCGAGGATCATGTTCTGGGATGCCAGCCCGAGATCCCACATTACGCTCGGGCTCGAACCAGGGCGGTGCGGGTCCGGTGTCACCAATGCGACGGCCACGGCGGCGCCGGCCAGGTGTCCGGCGTACGGTCCAACGGTCGACAGTTCTCGCAGACGCTCCCGGTCACTGACCGTGATGAATGTCCAGCGTTGTTCGTTCTTGGAGCTGCTTGCCCGTCGACCGGCATTGAGGATGGCCGTCAGATCGTCGGGTTCCAGTGGCCGGTTCTGGAACTTCCTGATGACTCGCAGGCCATCGATTGCCTCGCCGATCTCCACTCTCACGAACCTTCCGCTGGTGCCAGCGCGCTGAACCCATGGTCAGGTTCGACGGGGCGCCGAGCATCGACCGCGATCGCCGCCGCCTCCGCTTCATCAACCGGGAGTGGGCCATCCAGCGCCCGTGCGAGAAAGCCGGCTACGCTTGCGCGATAGGCCGGGAACTCGTACAGCCAGCTGTGCTGGCCGTCGGGGATGGCGAGGGATTCGATCGGTGCCGCATCTGCCGCGCCCGCCCGCGAGTCGCGGCCCGCCTTGACGAGGCGCTCGAAATGGACGAACGGAACGACCTGATCATCCGTGCCGTGGATCGCGAGCACCGGGCCCTGATAGAGCCCGATGGCGTGGGAAGCGGAGATGTCGCGGGTTCGATGCCCGCGCGGCTCGAGGTAGACGCGCGTGGTGAACCAGGCAAGCGGGTAGGCGATGAAATCCGGGATCGGCAGTCTTGCCAGTCGAAACGTCTGCCGCGTCAGGCGAATTGGATCGGATGGCGTCGCGGTCAGGATCACGGCCGCGACCCGAGGCTCGCTGGCGGCAGCGAGGATCGCCCCGACCGCTCCGAGCGAATGACCCAGGATCGCCACGGTGGTCGTCAGGGGATCGGCCAGGGCGGCGTGCACTGCGGCCAGCGCATCGACGCCGAACTCACCGGTGCTCACGGGCTCGACCTCGGCCGGATTCGAGCCATGTCCGCGGACATCGACCGTCAGGACGTGATAGCCGAGCCGGTTCAGGAACTGGGCATTCGGGAGCGTCCGATGGCGCGCCGATTCCCAGCCATGGATCAGGACGACTGTTGGCGCCTTGCCGCCACCGTGCGCGGGGATCCACCAGGCCGGAAGTTCCAGGCCGTCGGGTGTATTGACCGACCGTGTCTCGAACGGGAGTCCGACGTCGCCCGGGTCGAGGGTCGGAGCCGTCGGACGTGGAAAGCCAGCGCGTTGCCGATAGATATGGGCGAACCGCCAGGCCAGCGCAAACGGCGTCGCCGCGAGCGCGGCCAGGATCCCGGTTCGTCGAACAGTCTGGTTGGGTCGCATCGACTACAGGGGACGGCACGCGCCGCTCCCTGTCAAGCGGGATGGGTCATCGTCCGCACGGCTGGCAATCGATACACTCGAGCGGTGACGAAGCGCGATCCGTATGTCGTCCTCGGTATTGCCCGGGACGCCTCCCAGGCCACGATCAAGGCCGCCTGGCGAAAGCTCGCCCGGATCCACCACCCGGACGTGGCGGGCTCAGACCCCGTCGCTGCCCGGACGGCAACCCGCAAGATGGCCGAGATCAACCGCGCCTACGAACAGATCGAGATCGAGGGTCCGGCCGGTTTCGGCGGTAATGGCGCCGATCCGGACGCGAGTGCATCCAAACCCGCGCGGCCGACCAGGCCGGTCACAGCCCGGTTTGATATGTCGCAGACATTCCGGCCCCGGGATCACCGGACTGGACCGGCGAGCTATCCACCCGGCCAGGAGCCGCCGCGCGGGGAACGCGTGGATCGGGAGCCACCTCGAGCATCCCAGCCCACCGGCCCGCTCAATCGGGCTCACGACCCGAAGTTCCGGCCAATGCCGTTACCGTCCCTCGACGACGCCCGAACGCATCCGATCGATTTCGGGAAGTTCCACGGTCACCTCCTGGGGGAGATCGCCACCTTCGAGCCAAGCTATATCGATTGGCTCGCCCGGACGATCTCGCACGATCCGGAACTCGTCGCTGCGGCACGCGCACTCCAGGCGGACCTGGATACCCGCGGCGTGGTTCGCCGCCAGCGCCCCGCGCCGGTCCGCTGAACGTGGACGATCGCCCCTCGCATGGGCGGGAGGCGATCGATGGTTCCGTTTCCGATCCGTCGCTCCGCGGCGTGGAACGCCGCTCGAGGTCGGAGATACGTCCCTGGTTACTCGGCTCGTGAGGTCCGATCGAGATCCCCGTACCGACGCCTGTCGTACCGGGCGTTCGACCGATCCTCCGTGACCGATACCTCGAGCGGGTCCTGATGACCGTCGCATTTCGACGTGGCTGCACCGTAGGTCGATGATCGGCCCGACGCCATAGGTCCCTCGTCATGCCAAAGGCAGGTTCGATGGTTGATGGCGTGCGCGCACCAGTCCCGGGACCTCCGTACGGTCACGCCTGATGCGCGCGGGGCGCGGCGGCACGCTCTTCCGACTGGCGGTAGGCTCCGGCGGTGATTCCACGATCCATTGCCCGGCAGCTATTCGTCGCCGCGGCCGTCCTGATCACGCTGGCCGCCTGCGCGGGCTCAGCGACGACGTTTGACCCCACCGTCCCGTGTGGCGTGGATGGCCGTGCGGCCGGTGCCTACCCCGACCTCGAGGCAAAGGTCCCGACCACATTCGAGGGCAGGGCCTCGAGCTCCCTGGATTCGGGTCGGCACTGCTCGGAGGCTGCGCTCGGATCGTTGATCGTTCACGGCGTGTCGGAGGTGCACTACGCGGGTGCCACCTGGGATCTTGGAAGCGGCACCGGCATCTCCAGCGCCATCTTCCAGTTACCCGGTGGGGAACTCCCGGCCACCTGGATCGCCGAGTTCTACGACATTGGCGCCCGGACGGCGAAGCGCACCGAGAACATCGCGACAAGCAGTCCGACGATTGAACGAGCAGGGGTCGTCTATCGGCTCGACACGCTCAACAACCTGTCTCTCCAGACCGTGATCGTCTGGGGGGACGGTTCGGACGTCCGCGTCGTGCTGGTCGCGACGTCGGTCGATCCATCCGCCAGCCGCGCCGCCCACGATGACCTGGTGGCCCGCACCATAGCCGCCACCACCGCGGTCCAGACTGGCGCCGCCACGTCGCCGGTCAACCCCTGAGCCCGTGCTAGAGTCGGCCGCGAGATGAGTACGCCGTCGGACGCCTGGGCCCGAAGACGAGCGGCGTGGCGGATCGAGCGGCTGGATCCAGCCCGCGCCCGAGCCCCCGAGCGTCGGTCACGCTTCGTCACGCTCGGCGACATCCCGCTCGAGCCGCTGTATGGACCGTGGTCGCTCGAGAACGCGGCGGATGGCGGACCGGCCGGCGCCGGTGGGCCGACGGCAGTGGACCACCATGGGGACCCGATCCAGGCCGGACGCTGGGGCGACGCTGACCAGGCCGGCGACCTCGGGTTCCCCGGCGAACCGCCGTTTACCCGTGGCGTCCATCCAACTGGCTACCGCTCGCGCCTGTGGACGATGCGCATGTTCGCCGGGTTCGGGGCGGCCGAGGACACGAACGCCCGCTTCCGCCAGTTGCTCGATGCCGGCCAGACCGGCCTGTCCATCGCCTACGACATGCCGACCCTCTACGGCTACGACACCGATGATCCCGAGGCGGAGGGCGAATTCGGGACCTGCGGCGTCGCGGTCAGCTCGCTGGCCGACATGGAGGTCCTGGTCAGCGGTTTGCCCCTGGACCGAGTCTCGACATCGATGACGATCAACTCGCCGGCCGCCCCGATCTGGGCGATGTACATCGTGGCGGCTGAGAAATCAGGGGTTCCGCGCGCGGCCCTCGAGGGCACAACCCAGAACGACATCCTCAAGGAATTCGTGGCCCAGAAGGAGTTCCTCTTTCCGCCCGAACCCTCACTCCGACTGGTCACCGACACGATCGAATTCGGAACCCGCGAGATGCCGAAGTGGAACACTGTCTCGATCTCCGGCTATCACATTCGTGAGGCCGGCTCGACCGCAGTCCAGGAGCTCGCCTTCACGATCGCGGACGGCATGGCCTACGTCGAGGCGGCCCTGGCCCGCGGGCTACGGGTGGACGAATTCGCGCCTCGGCTCAGCTTCTTCTTCAACTCTCACAGCGACTTCTTCGAGGAAATCGCCAAGTTCCGCGCCTCGCGCCGGATCTGGTGGAAGCTGATGACGGAGCGCTACCACGCGGAGAACGAGCGGTCGACCTGGATGCGGTTCCACACCCAGACGGCCGGGGTGTCGCTGACGCCGCAGCAGCCGCTCAACAACCTCACCCGCGTCGCGACGCAGGCGCTCGCGGCCGTGCTTGGCGGCACGCAATCCCTGCACACGGACGCCTATGACGAGGCGCTCGCCGTTCCGACAGCGGCGGCCGCCCTGCTCGCGCTGCGCCAGCAGCAGGTGATCGCGGAGGAGACCGGGGTCGCCTCGGTGGTGGACCCACTTGGGGGGTCGTGGTTCGTGGAAGCCCTGACCAACGAGGTTGAGCGCGACGTCTGGCGCTACCTCGACGAGATCGACCGGCGAGGCGGCATGGTTGCCGCAATCCGCGAGGGCTATCCGCAGCGCGAGATCGCCGACGCCGCCTACCGGTTCCAGCGCGAGTTCGACGCCGGCGAGCGCCGGATCGTCGGTGTCAACGCCTACGTCGATGCCAGCGAAGTCACGAGGGTCCCGGTCCTGGCCGTGCCGCGAGGCTCCCAGGAGCGTCACCTCGAGCGCCTTGGCCGAGTGCGACGCGAGCGCGATGCCTCGGCGGTCGAGGCGGCACTGCGCGGGCTGCGGGACGCGGCCGCCCGGCCCGAATCAAGCGATTCGAACCTGATGCCGCATTTCATTCGCTGCGCCGGGGCCTACGTCACCCTGGGCGAGCAGTGCTCAGTGCTTCGCTCCGTGTTCGGCGAGTACCGCGAGCCTGTGGCGGTCTGAGACCTGGACCAGGAAGTCGAGAAGGAGGCCCCGCGTGTACCTGAGTGCCATGGAATTCCTCGAGGAGGAGCGCGAGGCATGGCGGCCGTTCGAGGCCCTCGCCTCGATCCCGGATGACCGGATGGGCTTGGCAGTCGAGGGAGCGCACGGCTGGTCCGCCCGCGATCTGATGGCGCACCTTGCCGCGTGGCAGGGCTGGGCGCTCGCGGTTGCCAAGGATCTGGCGATCGGCGAGACGAGCGCCTCGGTGGCCCGCCTCGATGCACTCTGGAAAGAGCGCGGTGATGCGCTCAACGAGGACATCGTCGCCGAGTGGCGGGCCCTGCCGATCGACGTGGTCCGTGAGCGGTTCACGAGCATCCCCGGAGAGCTTCGAGGTCACCTGACGGTCGTGCCCGAGTCCCGTTGGGTGAAGCACCCGTCCAACCTTCGGACCTTTATCTCTGAGACGATCGACCACTACGCCGAACACGCTACAGAGTTGGCGGCGGTCCTGGCAGCAGGTTCTGGGTGAATGGAGCGGTGGTGCGCAACCCGCAGCCTGATGCCGCGCTCGCTGAACTCCTCGTGTCAGTGGCGGCGAAGCAGCCGGCCTGCCGCTCGACGGAGACCGGGTCTGCGACGACCTGGTCAATCGGCGGAATGGTCTTCGCGATGCTCGATGGCGGTGTAGCCGAGTTTCGGCTGGACGTACCCATCGCTGCCGCGGCACAGCGAACTCCCGATACCTCGGCGTCTCCGCGCGGCTCGGAGTGGGTCGCGTTTCGCCCCGGGCTCATGGATCACGAGGCCGCGGATCGAGTGACGGCCTGGTTCCAGGCGGCGGCCAGGCGCGCCACCGGCTGAGCGCGACCACGCAGCCCGCCCCACCGACGCCGGACACCAGACAACCCCGGCGGAACCGGGGTTGTCTGGCTGGAGGAGCTGCAGATCGAAGTTGGGTCGCTCGTCGGCCGCGTCGGCCCGAGCGTCAGGATCCGGCGGGAGTTACCTTCGGGTAGGCGTCGAGCCCGAACTGGGCCTCGAGCTGCTCCGCGGGACGGAAGCCAACGACGCCCATCGGCTGCTTGCCGGGGACGAAGAAGGCCACAGTCGGCAAGCTCATGATGTTGAACGCCCGCTGTGTCTGGGGGTTCGCATCGACGTCGACCTTGACGACTTCGATCGAGCCCTCGTACTTCTCGGCGAGCTTCTCGAGCTCCGGGGCGACCATTCGACACGGCCCGCACCAGGCGGCCCAGAAGTCGACGATGACTGGCTTTTCAGACTTCAGGACGAGCTCTTCGAATGTCGCGTCCGTGGCGTGGGATACCGCCATCGGTTAGTCCTTTCTCCCGCCGTGCGGGTGCGTGGTTCGTCCGCTCAGCGGCCGATAGTCTGGATGAGGCGGTAGGCCTCGAGGACCCGTGGATCCGCGAGCCGGTAATAGACGGTGCTGCCTTCGCGTCGTGATACGACCAACCCGGCCGACCGAAGTACGGCGAGGTGCTGGCTCATGTTCGGGACCTGGCACCCAACGACCGACGAGAGATCGCTGACCGATACCTCGCCCTCCGCCAGGGATTCGAGCACGCACAGGCGCTTCGGATCTGCCAGGGCGCGGCCAATGATGGCCGTTCGCTGGTAGGCATCCTCAGTACTCGGTGTGTGTGTCGTTGCCATGTCGAAGTGAAGTATTGCAGTGCTTGCGCAATTACGCAAGTAACCCTGGTTACAGTCGGGCGGGCCTGTATGCTCCGGTGATGCCGACCCCCGAGCACGTCGATCTCGCCGCAATCCAGGTCGCCCGAGAGGTCATCGCGGACCGCGTCCATCGGACGCCGATCCTGAGTTCGGCCGCGGCAGGATCCCAGGTGGAGTCCAGGACGGGCATCCGGCTGGCCGCGGGACGCCTGTACTTCAAGGCGGAACATCTCCAGAAGACCGGATCCTTCAAGCCGCGGGGAATGATGGCCAAGGTCGCCCGCCTGTCGGATGAGGACCGGGCTCGAGGGATCATCACCGTGTCAGCCGGAAACGCGGCCCAGGGCTACGCGTTCGCCGGTGCCGCCATTGGCGTGCCCGTGACGGTCGTCATGCCCGCCGCGGCGAACCGGACGAAGGCCGAAGCGGCTGCCGGGTACGGCGCGCGCGTCGTCCTCGAGGGCGACGACATGACCGCGACCTTCGCGGCTGTAGAGCGGATCCGGGACGAAGGAGACCTCGTCTACTGTCATCCGTTCGACGACCCGGATGTCATCGCCGGCCACGGATCGGCGGGCCTCGAGATCATCGAGGACCTGCCCGGGGTCGATGTCGTCGTCGTCGGGATCGGCGGAGGCGGACTCATCTCCGGGGTTGCCACCGCTGTCCGCGCCCTGCGACCCAGCATCCGCGTTTACGGCGTGGAGCCAGCGGGCAGCAACGCCGTTCAGCTTGGACTTGCCGCCGGCCACCCGGTTCCGATTGAGCCGCACAGCATTGCCGATGGTCTGAATGCCCCGTTCGCCGGCGTGCTGACACTGCCCATCGTCCGGAACATGGTCGACGACGTGATCGTGATCGACGATCGAACCATTCTCGCCGGACTCCGCTTCGCCCTCGAGCGCATGAAGCAGGTGCTCGAGCCCGCGGGGGCTGCCGCCCTCGCCGCAGTTCTGACCGGACGCATTCCGGTTCGAAACGGGGAGACCGTGGCGGTGATCCTGTCCGGCGGAAACGTCGATCCAGCGCGCATCGGCCAACTCCTCGCCGATGCTGGCCCACTGGACTGAGGTTCTCGACGAGGCGTTCGCGCTAGTCGATCCCGAGCTCCGTCAGGCGGTCGTCGTCGATCCCAATGTGATGCGCGAGCTCGTGGATCACGGTGATCCGGACCTCTTGTTCCAGGACATCCGGATCCGGGAAGTCATCCAGGAGCGGCATCCGGAAGAGCGTGATCCGGTTCGGGACCATCAGCCAGTCGGCCTGGAACTCGGTCCGGGGCACGCCCTCGTAGAGGCCGTACAGGTCGTCGTCCAGGGTCAGCCCGTTGTCCAGCAGCTGTTCGTCCGAGGGCCAGTCGTCGATGACGATCGCGACCTCGCCGAGCGCCAGGCTGAACGGCTCCGGGATCGACGCGATGGCTCGATCCACGAGCCGGTTGAAACCATCCGGCGTGGCGCCCTCGAAGGTGCGCCGCCCACGTTGTCGCTTGGCCATGCCCGCATCGTAGCGGCATCGGCCGTCGGCGCGGTGAGCGGGTAGGATGCGCGCCATGAAGGTCGTCTATACGGCGGGTCACCTGAGCCACGACGTCACCCACGAAACGTATCTCGGCATGCCGGTGCCGGCGAACGAGGTCCCCGAACGTGCGGAGCGGATCCGGGCAGCGCTCGAGGCAGACGGCGGATTCGATCTCGTCGCGCCGACCGAGCACGGCCTCGACCCGATCCTGGCCGTTCATGACGAGGGGTTCGTGCGGTTCGTTGAGACGGCCTGGGCCGACGCCGACCGCCAGGGCATCGACCGTTCGTTCCTCGTGGCTGACACGTACCCCGCACGCGCCATGTTCGAGGGCATGAGCGATTCGGCC